>CAYSNT010000007.1:0-14888 GCA_964432505.1 uncultured Erysipelothrix sp. | reverse complement strand
ATGACGCTTCATGCTTTTATCAATATACTTATGCTAAGCATGAAACAAAGCATTCAATCTCAACACGCACAACAACTTACGCTTCACATGGATGAACTCATGAATCATTTGCAGGATGCTCAATCATCAGTACTAACCTTACAGAAAAAGCACAGTGAGATCTTGACCACACTTAATACATTGTCTCATCAGCTTAATCGCATCGATTATCATTTAGAAGGACTTGAAGTGAGTAAAAATTTAACCAATAATGAGTTATAATATTGATTTTTGATGATATTTGCGTAATGTTTCGTGTCTAATATGATATTTATAGTTTATGTGATGTAAAAAACAATGTACATTATAATTGAACGTGGGAGAAATCATGGATGGAAAAAAGATGAATCACTGGGGGGATGATTCATCTTTTTAAGTGTTCTAATAGACTAGCATCTGGATCAATGAAGATTGTGGTGTAGTTTTTTACATTCACCAGTCCTAATGGTGCTTTGGGCACCTTCTTAATGTTTGAAATCTGAGTATACATGACCTCAACAGAAGAAGAGTGAGCGTACTTAGAATAGAGTGCACACAGATTGGCTGCAGTACGAATCATGGTTTCATTGAGCGGTTCGCTGGTCTTAAGCAAAACATGAGCACTTGGCGCATCTTTCACATGAAACCACATATCGTTTTTAGCAGCAAAGGAAAAGGTAAGATAATCATTTTGAATGTTGTTTTTACCAATAAAGATTGTAAAGTCTGGGGCTTCATATTTTAGTAACTTCATGGGTTGCTTTTTACTTGGTTTGCTTGGTGTTTTATTTGATTTCATCAATCGTTGGGCTACAAGTTCTTCTTTGATTTGAAGAGCTTCATCCACACTAGCAAAACTCAAAGCAAGTTCACAACTTTCTAAATACTCAATCATGGTTTTGGTTAAGCTAATTTGCTCATGAATGTGATGAATGGATTGATTGAGTTTTTGAACTTTTCGATAATAGGCATTTGCATTATCTATGCCACTTAGATGAGGTTGTAAAGGAATGGACACAATGATGTCTTCATCCTCAAATGAAGGCACACTTAATTGTGTGTCTCCTTTTTTAATAAGATAGGCATAGCTCATACAATAGTCAGCTAGATGTTTGAAATATGTGGCATTGGATGTTGATGAGAGTTCATCTTCAAGCTTAACGAGTTTGTTTCGTTGTTTCTTCAACTCACGTAGTATGACTTTCCCAATGTCTTGAGTGATGGCTTTGATGTTTTTCACATGTTCTTGTTGGGTGTACATGTGTTGCATCATGGCATGAATCTCATTGGATTCAAACGGGGTATGAAGATGTTTTAATGGAATGACATGAAACTGCTTAAGCTGATTTGGGTTAACGAAGAGTGTTTGTGATGTAAGACATTCATTAATCACATCATCCATGTTTTCATGAGTATGCATCCGATATTCAAGTTCTTTGGCTAACAAGGGGGATACCCCTTCCACATTCATCCATGAGTCAATTTTTTCTTTTAAGTTAGGTTCACTGAGTTGATATTTGGATTGGCTTTGAATTTTTTGAAACGGGGAGTGAGACATAATAAAACGTGATGAGTTTTTATCTGGATAAATCTTTGTATGAGCATCAATGATCACATTGTCTTGATTGACTAAAATTGCATTGGTATATTGACCCATTAATTCGACATATAATGTCACTTTGATTTTTTCAAACACATCATTGGTGGTTTCAAATTCCATTTGAAACCATCGATCTAGCCCATGTTGGGTAATGGAAGTGCATGTTGCTCCTTCACAATATTTCTTGAGTGAGGTTAGAAAAGAGGATTGATGGGTTTGAGACAAACCTTGTGTTGTGAGACAAAAACGAGCTGATTGAGCATCAAGAACAAGCAACAATGTGAAGCGTTGTTGGTTGTAAGCATGAAAGAGGTAATGGTGTTCACCAACTTGTTGAATTTTGTTGACTTTAAAAGGACATTGCTTAGCAATGTTGTGTAAAAGTGAATGTAGAATCAAACCATCTAATGCCATACATTTCTCCAATTTTCACCATTATATCACATTGACATTCATGTTTTTACTCGTTAAACTAATACAAAGGATGTAAGCGCATGAAAAAAGGACTTCTTATTGTATTAAGTGGCCCAAGTGGGGTGGGTAAAGGGACAATTCGCGAATTATTTATTCACAAACCAGAACTCAACATTGCGTTCTCTATTTCAATGACGACACGTGCTCGAAGAAATGGAGAAATTGATGGTGTTCATTATTACTTTGTGTCACATCAAGAGTTTCAGAAGTCGATAGAACAAGGTGAGCTTTTAGAGTATGCTGAGTTTGTTGGTAACTATTATGGAACACCACTTCATGAAGTGGAGAGATTGCGCAATCTTGGGCACAATGTACTTTTAGAAATTGAGGTACAAGGTGCTCTGCAAGTATTAGATAAAGTGCCTGATGCACTGATGATTTTTGTGGTTCCACCAAGCATGGATGAACTGCGTCGACGCATTGAAAGTCGTAAGTCGGAAAGTGAAGAAGTCATTAACGCTCGTTTAGAAAAAGCAAGTGCTGAAATGGAGTTAACAGGCAACTATCGTTATGTGGTATGCAATGATGACCCTCAACTCGCAGCAGACATTATATCCGTGATTATCAAACGATATTCAGAAGCGACCTAGTCGCTTTTTTTCATCAAGGAAGGGAATGCATCTGTTATAATGTCTTTATGATAATTTCAGTGGTCATTAAAAATCGCATCAAAGGGAAGGAAGAGCTGGATTATTTTTCTCCTACACTGATTCCTATTGGATGTCGTGTGAAAGTGATGTTGAATCAAGTATCACTTATTGGCTTTGTGGTGAAGTGTCGAGAGGATGAAACACTACCATTTAAACTCAATCCAATCTTAGAAATACTAGATGAAAAACCAGTGCTTTCACCTTTGTTTTTAGACTTATTTTCTTATCTTCAAAGTATCACTTGTGACACAAAATACGATATCTTGCAACAATGTCTTCCTTTAGATAAAAAACTCAATGAAAGGAAGTTGACTCCATCCACAATCAAATACTACAGACGAACAGATCTTGAAATCCATCATCCTAAAGTTCAAAGATTAAACGAGTTGCAACCAAATCAAATCATTCCTGAAGGTGTTTTTTCAAAAGCGCAGTTAAGAAGTTATGAGAAAAAAGGATACATCACTTCCTTTGAAGCACTAAATGTACCTCAGATTAAGGCAACCCTTAACTTACCACCCTTAAACCTTCAACAACAAGCGATCGTGGATGCGATTGATATAGAACGATACGATGTGCATGTCATCAAAGGACCCACAGGAAGTGGTAAAACACATGTCTTTATGTCTTGTGCACATAAAGTGTTGTCTCAACAACAACGCGTTTTAATGTGTGTTCCTGAGATTTCTTTAACCCCTCAAATGATTGAGCGATTTCAAGCATATTTTAATTGTTTAGTCATTGAATATCATTCGTATTTGACACCTAAAGAGAAGATGAACGCATTGGCATTGATCCGATCAACACCTGTGTGCATTGTGATTGCTACTCGATCTGGGCTTTTCATTGATGAATCCTTTGGTCTTATCATCATTGATGAAGAACATGATCAAAGCTTTTATCAGTCCACACCTATGGTGTACCATGCGCATGATGTGGCTACCTTTATTGCGCAAAAGAAAAACATTCCATTAATTTTAGCTAGTGCAACCCTTTCACTAGAAACCTATGCGAAAGCACTTAAAGGGGTATATCAGTTGCATGTTCTCACGAAGCGGTTTGAGGCATCAATGCCTTCATTGACCATTGTAGACATGAGAGAAGACATCAAGAAACATCAATCCTACATGATTTCATCACCACTTATCCAAGCTATTAAAGAGCGTCTTCATAAGAAAGAACAAGTCTTAATCTTAATCAATCGTCGAGGTGCTTTTCCTACACTTACATGTCAATCTTGTTTAACTTCCGCTCGATGTCCTGATTGTGGGCTTCATTTGAATTTTCATCAAGACACTCAAAAAATGCATTGTCATTATTGTTCAAAGGTATATGAACAGTATGCGTGTGTTCAATGTGGTCACACCCACTTTACTGGAAGTGGGTATGGAACACAAAGTGTTGTGTCACGTTTAAAACAACTTTTTCCTTTGGCAAGCATTGAACGATTGGATTCAGATATTGATTCCACATCTGAATCACAACGATTATTAAAAAATTTCGCTCTAGGGAAAATTGATATCTTAGTTGGAACATCCTTGGTTTCTAAAGGATTGGATATTGAGAATGTGACTTGTGTAGGAATTCTAGAAGCAGATCAAGCTTTATCTTTCTTGAATCTACGTAGCAGTGAATCCACTTTTGCGATGCTGATGCAAGCAGCTGGACGTAGTGGAAGAGCATCGAAACATGGAGAAGTGATTGTTCAAGTCATGGATCCACATCATCGCGTCATTGAATGTTTAAAAGAACATGATTATGATCGATTCTTTAAAGAAGAAATGAAGTTTAGACATCAAACTCAACTTCCTCCCTATCAATACCTCATTAGCATTGAAATCTCTCATGCACATGCCAATGTGGCTTATGAGGGAGCATTAACACTTGCATCTCAACTCAAAGAAACAATGCATGTGATAGGACCATCACAATTGCTAAAACAACGAGGACTTACCCGTTATCAACTGATCATTAAAACAAAAGATTGGCTAAAGAGCATGCAGATGCTTAAAGATCAAAGAATTACCGAACATCCTAAATGGGATGTGAAGGTCATCGCTAACCCATATGCCCTAGGAGGATTATGATTTCATCTCGAGAATTGGCTTTTAACATCCTTGTACAAGCCCTTCAACATCGCTCTTACATCAATTTGCAGCTTAAAGGTGTATCTCATCCTGATATGCCTTTTGTGAATGCGCTTGTTTATGGTGTGGTACAGAATTTAATTCAATGCCAATCCATGTTTCAGCCGTATGCAAAGCAAAAGGTGAGCGAGCCTGTGAATGTCATTTTATGCATGAGTGCGTATCAGAAACATTTTATGAATGACATCCCTAATTATGCGATTAAATCAGAGGCCATGAAACTTGCTGAAAAGCACACCCCATATGCGAAGGCATTCATTCATGCCATGCTTGAAAAAATCCTTATTGCACACACAAGTGTTGCTCAAAACAGTGAAGACAGTGAGGGAGTAGCCTTAGAAACGTCATTTCCTTTATGGATCATTAAGATGTGGCAAGCCCATTATGGAAATGATTTTGCCTATCAGTTTGCTCAGTTTTCTAATCAACCTTCTTTAGTCTTTGGGTTTACTCATTATCAAAACAATGAACCATTATCATCTTATGGACAACCAGTATCACAACGAGGATTCATCGCAGACAAGTCTTTGTTAACTCATCCTGATTTCATCAATAAAAACGTTTTTATTGCGGATATTCATGCTCAAGTTGTAGGGTTTAATACCCCAATACAACCTCATCAAAAGGTTTTAGATGCATGTGGTGCACCAGGTGGTAAATCCATCATGATGGCCATGAGTGTGTCTGATCAGGCTGAAATCATCTGTAGTGATGTGTCTGAACATCGTTGTGAGCTTGTTAAGAAAGTGGTTTCCCAAGCACATTTAAATAGCATTCAGGTGCAAGTCATGGATGCTAGAACAACACATGAGCATTTTGAATCTAATACCTTTGATGGTATATTAGCTGATGTGCCTTGCTCAGGGCTAGGTGTCTTAAGGCGTAAACCAGAGATTAAACACTTCATTACTCCAGAAGACATTGATCAACTTGTCCAATTACAAGCTGAAATTTTGGAAAGTTGTTCAAAGGTCCTCAAAGTCAATGGTTGGCTCGTCTATAGCACTTGCACACTCAATAAAAAAGAAAATGAAAAGCAAATCGAACGCTTCTTAGCTCAACATGATGATTTTTGTTGTGAGTCCATAACGCCTTTTGATAGTTTTAAAACAGGTGGAGATGGATTTTTTATGGCAACTTTAAGGAAAATAAAGTAAAATAGTCCCATGAAACCTTCAATCTACAGTTTAACTTACCCTCAACTTGAAACATGGTTTATCGATCATGGTTTTAAAGCATTTCATGCGAAAAATACGTTTCGTTGGTTATATCAAAAAAGAGTTGATTCTTTTGAATCAATGAGTGATTTATCATTATCACTTAGAGAAGCATTAGCATCAGCTTTTGAATTTAAAGGATTAATCGAAATTGAAAAACAGGTGTCAACTGATGGTACTCGTAAATACCTTTTACAACTTGACGATTTATCCATGGTAGAAACGGTATTGATGATTCAACCTTATGGGTATAGTGTCTGCATCTCTTCTCAAATTGGTTGTAACATGGGATGTGCTTTTTGTGCATCAGGTTTAATCAAAAAATCACGTGATGTTAGAACAGATGAAATGGTTCGTCAGTTGTTGCATGTTCAAAAAGATTTAGATCAAGATGAGCTTCGTGTTTCGCATATGGTTGTGATGGGCATTGGTGAACCATTTGATAATTATGATCATGTGATGAATACCATACGTATTCTCAATCATGATTTAGGTCTAGCCATTGGATCACGTCATATGACGGTTTCAACCTGTGGTATACCTGCAGGTATAAGAAAGTTTGCATTAGAGCCTTTTCAAGTGAACTTAGCTATTTCTCTACATGCTCCAAATGATGAACTACGTTCATCCATTATGCCCATCAATCGAGCTTATCCTTTAAAAGAGTTAATGAGTGCGATGGAGTATTATTTTAAACACTCCAATCGTAAGGTAACGTATGAATATATTCTATTAAAGGATGTAAATGATAGTGTGGCTCATGCGAAAGAATTGGCTTCACTGATTAGAGGACAGCATGTGTATGTTAATCTTATTCCTTACAATAAAGTTGAAGAACAACCTTTTGAACAAGTGACTCCTCAGCAAGCACAACGTTTCTTTGAAACGTTAAAAAAAGCTGGAATTACAGCAACATTAAGAATGGAACATGGGGCTGATATTGATGCTGCATGTGGGCAACTGCGGAGTAAAAAGTTGAAAGGATGTCAAGTATGAAGTGTGTTGGAATAAGTGATGTTGGACGTCTTCGTCAACGCAATGAAGATGCTTATTTTATTCATGAAGAACCATTGATAGCTATTGTATCAGATGGGATGGGTGGTGCTCCTTATGGTGATGTTGCATCAAGTCAGACGGTTCACTTTTTTAGTCAACTTCTTCTAGAAGACAAGTCATGGACGAAAGAGTCTTTACTTGCTTTTGTTAATCAAACCAATCAACATGTTGTTGATTACAGTATTGCTCATCCTAAAACCCATGGTATGGGAGCAACATTGGTGGCTTTTTTAATGAAAGAAGATCAAGCGTGGTTAATCAATGTGGGTGATAGTCGTGCTTATGGTTTGAAACAAAATCAATTATTGCAACTGAGTGATGATCACACGATGATGAATGAGTTTTTAAAAAGGAATAATCATCAAGAGCCTCAAATCGATCAGCGTTTTAAGCACATGTTGACTTCAGTCATTGGCATGCCCAATGGTTGTTTAGTGGATATTACGTCTATTACTGAGAAGTATGACATGATTTTACTGTGCAGCGATGGATTGAGTAACCTTATTTCAGATTTAAGCATGATTGAAGTATTAACTTCAAAATCATCACTTGAACACAAAGCAAAAACATTAATTGAACTGGCTAATCAAGCAGGAGGAAGTGATAACATCACTCTCATTATTATTGATATGGGAGGGGATGAATATGAGTAACATTATTCGAAATCGATATCTAGTCACACGCAAACTTGGTGAAGGGGGTATGTCTGATGTCTATATGGCAACAGATACCTTACTCAATCGAGAAGTTGCGATTAAAATATTACGTCAGGAGTTGTCGGTTGATCCTGTCAATCTTTTACGTTTTCAAAGAGAAGCCAATGCAGCAAGTAAATTAAACCATCCTCATATTGTTGAGATTTTTGATGTGGGTGAAGAAGATGGACGTCATTACATTGTGATGGAAGTGGTCAAGGGTAAAACACTTAAAGAACTTATTCAACAACGTGGTGCATTAGACATTAAAGAAGCTATTTTCATTATGCGTCAGATTATTTCTGCTGTTGCCCACGCTCACACCAACAACATCATTCATCGTGATATTAAGCCACAAAACATTTTAGTGAAAGATGATGGATCTATAAAAATCGCTGATTTTGGAATTGCGATGGCGATGGATGCCACTCAACTCACGCAAGTGGATTCAGTCATGGGTTCTGTTCATTACATGGCTCCAGAATGTGCTCGCGGTGAAATAGCCTCTATTCAAAGTGATGTCTATTCTTTAGGGATTGTGTTTTATGAGTTGTTAAGTGGGCAAGTGCCTTATGCGGCGGAAGTTTCCGTGCAAGTGGCTTTAAAACACATGCAAGAAGACTTTCCTTCGATTCGATCCTTTAATCCTTCAATTCCTCAATCGATTGAGAACATCATCTTTAAAGCAACCGCCAAAAACAAATCCCTTCGCTTTGAATCAGCGAATGACATGTTGTCTTCTTTGGATGAAGCGTTAGATCGTAAAAATGAAAAGAAACTAGTGTTTGAAAAGGAAGTGAACCTAGATTCAACTCAAATCTATCAAAAAGTTGAAGTTAAAGAATCTAAAACATCATGGTGGATAACACTGTTTGTGGGAATACTGCTTTCGGGGCTTATTTTATATTTGGGAGTAGAAGCAACCTCTTGGTTTAATCGTGAACCTGTTGATAATACGGTCGAAGTTCCGAACATTGTAGGATTAACCTTTTCAGAGGCTAGGGAGGTATTGGAAGACTTGGGACTCTTTTTAAGTACCAATGTCCGATATCAACTCACGGATGATGTGGAGTTTGGTAAAATTATTTCATTCACTCCAGGCATGAATGCTAAGGTTGAAAAAGGAACAGCTATCTCAGTGCTCATTTCTGATGGTATCTACGTGGTTGTGGGTAATTATGTAGGACAAACCATTGATAGTGTTCAAGAACAACTAGCAGGAACCCGCATTATGATTCGAATAGAGAAAGAGCAAAGTTCTGACATCCCAGCAGGAACCATTATTCGCCAAGAACTACTTATGCCTAATGATAAACTAGATCCAAGACGTCAATATGAAATCAAACTTGTGGTATCCACTTTTGTGGAGATCATTACACCTAGTTTGATTGGATTACCTATTGAGACTGCAGTTGGACAACTTGAGAGCCAAGGTGTGGTGGTGTCTTTGAGAAAATTATCCACTGATGGGCTCACTGAAGAAGAACTAGAGAACATCCAATACAATGTCGTTATAGGGATGTCCGTTGAGCCTGGAACGTTATATACCCAAATTGAAGGTCGCTCACTTGAGTTAACGTATTATCCATGAGTCAGATGATTAAAGCACGATGCATAAAACATATTTCAAATCATTATTCTTTTATCATTGATGGTGTTGTCACAGTGGTCAAAGCAAGTGGAAAACTTCGTCTTGGATTGTCTCCCATGGTAGGGGATTGGTGTGAGTTGGTTAAGAGTCAAGATGAGTATGTAATCCAGAAAGTGCTTCCTCGATTCAATCAATTGATTCGTCCTTCCATAGCCAATGTTGATCAAGCAATGGTTGTGACTTCTTTGTTTCGTCCAGACTTTTCAGAAATATTGCTTGATCGTCAACTGATGCTTATTGCCTATGAAAACATTGAGCCTGTCATTATTATTACTAAATGCGATTTAGTGGAAGCTGATGACCCTGTTTTTGAGCAAGTTAAAATTTATGAAAAAGCAGGGTATACGGTTTTATACACTGGTAAAGGGTATGAAAGTGAGTCTATCCTTCATCAATTAGCAGGTAAAATCAGTGTCCTTACTGGGCAGAGTGGAGCAGGAAAGAGTGCTTTAATCAATCGTTTAGACTCAAGTTTTCAGCTACAGACTCAAGAAACTTCAAAAGCACTTAACCGTGGTAAACACACAACAAGACATGTGGAACTTCATCAGGTAGGAGAGGGTTATCTTGCGGATACTCCAGGATTCTCATCTTTGTCTTTTGCTCATTGTGATGAGCATGTTTGTGCTTACTTGTTTAAGGAATTTGCACCATATGTTGGACAATGCCGTTTTAGAAACTGCTTGCATGTGAATGAGCCTGATTGTGCTATTAAAAATGCTGTTTTAAGCGGTGAAATCGCTCAATCACGATTAGATAATTATCAAGAAATAATTGCATTAATTAAAGAGGAGAAAAGAGTATGATCTGCGCACCATCACTTTTAGCAGCAAACTTTGTTTGCTTAGAAAAGCAGTTAACTACATTACAAGACAAAGGAATCACATGGTTACATTATGATGTTATGGATGGTTATTTTGTACCTAATCATTCCTTTGGAGCAGATATTTTGAAGCAAATAAAAGCACAATTTAACTTCGTGTATGATGTCCATTTGATGGTTTCTTCGCCTAAAATATTCATTGACTTTTATAAGTCATTGGCTGATGTGATTACCATTCACATTGAAGCATGTCATAGCCTAGAAGAAGCCAGAACCTTGATTCATCTTATTCAAAGTTATGGTATTAAAGCAGGCATTAGCATTAAACCTAATAGTGGGGTACAGTCCATATTACCTTTGCTGAATGAGGTCGATTTAGTGCTAGTGATGAGTGTAGAACCTGGGTTTGGTGGTCAAGCATTCATGATTGAATCTCTTGATAAAGTCAAAGAACTAAAAACATACAAAGAAACACATCACTCTAAATTCATGATTCAAATTGATGGTGGAGTTAATAAGCAAAATGGACAACTTTGTAAAGACGCTGGTGTTGAAAATTGTGTTGTTGGTAGTTATCTGTTTCAAGATTTAGAAAATCGAATTCAGGAGTTTCAATGAAAGTAGGTATCATTGCTTCATTAGCTCAACCTCATGAGTGTTATGGCTTTGACAATATCATAGGATGTGATTATGGAGCTTTTGTCTGTGCACAAGCTGGTCTTAGAATGAGTATAGCGGTAGGTGATTTTGATTCAGTGACATCTGAGCAGTTAGCACTCATACATCATTATGCGGATGAAGTTCACACATTATCCAAGGATAAGGATGTTTCAGACACAGAATATGCACTCTCTTTAACATCTGTTGAAGATGAGGTGTTGATTGTGGGTGGTTTAGGGCAACGGCTTGATCATGAGTGGGCCAATGTGTTATCACTGTTTAAGTATCCTCATGCCAAACTGATCAATAATCAGCACATTATCTTTGTGGTGAATGGACAAACAACCATTAAAAAAGAAAAGATGTATTGTTCCATCTTTCCTGTTACAGAAACCATAATAAGCATGAGTGGAGTTAAATACCCACTAAAGGATCATCGATTAAGAGCACTTGATACATTATGTTTATCCAATGAAATTATTCATGATGAAGCTATAATTGAAGTGAATCAACCTGTTCTTGTGATTTTAAGTCAATAAAAAAACGGTGAAAACCGTTTGTTTTTTAAGCAGCTTGTTGAGCTTTGAGTGATTTCAAGGCGCGGGTGGAAATACGGACCTTTTGAGGTTTTCCATCGACAATGAGTGTCACTTTTTGAAGGTTCACATTCCATTTGCGACGTGTTGCGCGAAGTGAGTGAGAACGCTTGTTACCCGAAAGTGCTTTTTTACCGGATACGGCACATACTCTTGGCATACCGTAACCCCCTTTCATAATTGCTTGTAAATAATAGCACATGAAAACATGATTGGCAAGTCTTTTATCTTTAATTGACTTTTGATTCGTGTGGTCACATACAGAAGATTATGATATGATAAACACAAGTGTAGGTCGTCTATGGAAAAACAAATTTTAGCGGTTGTTTCATTCTCTCAATTCAAAGTAAAAGTGCTAGTTGCACAGTTTTTCAACACTAAGTTCAATGTCTTAAAAGTAGAACAAGTCACCTGTGATGGTTTTGATGGTGAACACATTTTAGATGAAAAAGCCATTGTTAATTCATTAAAGAAAGCATTTGATCATATTGCAACTAACTTAGGTGCATCCTTAACAAGCGTTATCATGTGTGTTCCTTCGATTGGAATGGATCGCTATCATGAAAAGATGAAAATTTATCCTCAGTTTTCAGAGTTCATTTCTAATAGAGATATCATTTTGGCACTCAAAAAAGCAATGAATTCTCCTGTTCGTGAAGACAAAGAAATTATTTTCGTTAACATCAATCAATTCATCGCTAACCAAAGTTCATATAAAAAACTACCTAGTAATCTTGATTTGACATCCATTGTTTGTGATTTAGATTATTATGTTGCGGACAAAGAGACAACATATAGGTTAGCACAATGCATTGAGCGAGCAGGTGTTAAAATCCTTGATATTGTGTTGGATGCTTGGGCTTTGGGTAAAGAGAGTGCAGCCATAGATGCTTCCTTAAAATCAAGTAATATTATTGTGGAAGTTAATCTGAATCGAACCTTGTTATCCCTTTATTACCATGGCCGACTGATCTCAGCTCAATGGGTGGATGAAGGGTATGGTTCATGGGTGCAAGCCATTGTGAACGAACATCAACTTCAGTTTGATGTTGCACACCGCTTGTTGCTTCAAAATGTTGACTTAAAACAATCAACATATAGCACACATCCAATATTTTTGTGGCAAGTGAAGGAACAAACATATACCACCAGTCAAGCAGATATCATGAATTGCGTCGAATCACACATTGATCGTACGATTGAAAACATTTATGCTATCTGCGAACCTATCTTTACCAAGTCATTTGGAGAGTTTGTTTTAACAGGAGAAGGCTGTCTTATCGAAGGTTTAAGTGAGCGATTTAAGAAAATCACCACGATTCCAACCAAAGTGTATGTTCCTGAAACCATGGGGGCCAGAGACCCTGGATTAACCCAAGTTTTAGGGGCACTGTATGCCCATAAAGATCATCTGTTGTATTCGAATACGAATGCAACTTGTGTGAATGAAGTTGAATTTGATACAATGTTAAAAAGTGTTAAACTAGGTGAATCTTCAGATGGCACATTATCTAAAAAAGTGAAGGGCTTCTTCGATTCGAAGAAGGATTAGGGGCAGACTCATGAGTGAACAGTTTCAATATCAAGTAGCAAACATTAAAGTCTTTGGCATTGGTGGTGCAGGTTGCAATGCGGTAAATCGCATGGTTGATGAAGGTATGCAAGGAGTTGAATTCTTTGTATGCAATACCGATAAGCAAGTTCTGGATGTCAGTGTCGTTAAAAATAAGATTATATTAGGACGTACAACCACTGGAGGATTAGGGGCAGGAGCCAATCCTCTCATAGGAGAGAAAGCAGCTTTAGAAAGTGAAGCCGACATTCGTCAAGCGATGCAAGGTGCGAATATGGTGTTTCTTACTGCAGGTTTAGGTGGGGGTACAGGAACAGGAGCTGCTCCAATTTTTGCGCGCATTGCGAAAGAGTTAGGAGCATTAACTGTAGGAATTGTGACTAAACCATTTAACTTTGAAGGTAAAAAACGAATGGCACAAGCCCTTGGTGGACTTGAAGAGTTACGTAAGCATGTAGATAGTTTGATTATTGTTTCAAATAATCAAGTTTTAGAAGTCATTGGTCGTATTCCATTCATTGAAGCATTTAAAGAAGCTGATAATGTGCTTCGTCAAGGTGTGCAAACCATTACCGATTTAATTGCAGTGCCAGCACTGGTTAACTTAGATTTTGCGGATGTTCGTGCTGTCATGGAAAATCAAGGTAATGCATTGATTGGTATTGGTATGGCATCAGGTGAGAATAAAGCCGTTGAAGCAGCCATTAAAGCCATCACGTCACCTTTGCTTGAAGCGCAAATCAAAGGCGCTTCCAATGCGATTGTGAATGTCACAGGAGGTCTCTCCATCAATCTATATGATGCGAATGATGCGATTGAATATATTCGCCAAGCCGCAGGCAATGAGATTGACATCATCTTTGGGGTTGCCATCAATGATGCCCTTGAAGATGATGTTATTGTCACAGTGATTGCAACTGGTTTTGATCAAAAAGCTGCACCTCTACCAAAGCAAGTGAATGTTCCAAACCAACAACCTGTTAAAGAATCACCTTTGATGGATGAGGAAGAACAATCCATCCCAAGTTTCTTCAGATCTCGATAACGCCTCAAGTGAGGCGTTATTTTTGCATTCTCTTGTGGAATATGGTACAAATTGTGAGAGGAGGTCCGTATGAGAATTTTTGTCATTAAACATACTTTTTTTACTAATTCATATCGATGCAATACTGTACGTGAACGATGTTTAAAATTCGCTAATGAATTAAGGCCTTCACTCATTGTTATTACTGGAATGAACAACGATTTACCTGATACCTATCATAACTTTGTTTCACGATTACAAGATAAAAAAACATTAATATTAAAAGGAAAACAATTGGCCGAAGTGGATGGACTCTACATTCAAATTGAAGATGAATCCTGTCTAATTCACAATAAAGTAATTAAAACTCAACGAGGAATGATGTCCATCATCGAAGAAAACGAGCGCAAAATTCATGTGAAAACCATGGTACTAGATATCTTTTCTGATGAAGAATTTGCTGATTATCACAGTGATTTATCAGATCAAGACTTTAAACAACTCTCACAAATCATTAAAAAATAACTGCTTCACTTCAAGCAGTTATTTTCTTTAATACACTGACGATACCATTGGCTATTCCATCTTGATGAACATCAGTGGTGACATGAGTAGCCAATTGCTTTAGTTCTAATGTTGCATTACCCATCGCAACACCAATGGTTGCATTTTCGATCATATCCATATCATTGTCAGAATCACCA
>CAYSNT010000006.1:0-15549 GCA_964432505.1 uncultured Erysipelothrix sp. | reverse complement strand
CTTTTTCTTCTTGATAAGGAATCATTGGAATTAAACTGAGTAGAGAACTCACTGCTGGAAGGAGTGTAAGTAACATGAAGATGCCAAACATGGAGGAATCACTTTGAGGAACATTTTCGATGAATCCAAAGAGGTTAAGAATGAGACCCATCACAAACAATCCAATGGCTGTTTGAAGTTTGGTGGTAAATGTGTGTAATGAAAATATCATACCTTCAAAACGTCGTTGAGTTTTAGCCTGTAGATAATCAATGGAGTCATTGACCATAATATACATGATGACATCATTGAGTCCCATACTGAACCCTACAATGAACATCAGTAACAATACAAGACCAATTTGATTGTAACCTATCAAAAATAAAGCAACATGGGCTATAGCTTGAATGATTAATCCACCTTGATACAACGCCTTCTTAGAAAATAATCGTCTTAAATATGGGGTGAGAATCATCGCAAATATCATGGATAGAATTAACGTTCCACCAAGAAGTGAGAATAAACCTTCATTGTTTAAGTTGTATTTAGCAAAGTACGTTCCTGCTGCACCTAGAATCATTCTAAATGCGCCTAACATGCGTGATGATTGTAACTGCAGTAAAGGTTTGTTTTCTTTAAGTAATAGAAAGTCCTTAAGTTTAGATACTTCAGCAGGACGTTCTACGCGTTCTTTGGTATTGAAAAAAGCCAATAAGAATAATGCTGCACCTATAATGGAAATCACAGCAGCGACGATGCCATAGCGTTGTGGATGATCAGCTAACATTCCTAACACAAGAGGAGGCACCACAATCGCAATGGCTAAACCTACATTGGACAAAATACGTGCTAAAGTCATAATTCGCAAACGATCGTGTGGATCATCACTCATTGCGGAAGAGAGTCCCCAATAAGGAACATCGGATACCGTGTAGACCATGCCCCAACCAATATAGGTTATATATGCATAGATGAGTTTCGATTGTGTGCTTAAATTTACATTGGAAAATGTAAGAATGGTAAACACTGCCATGGGTATCGCAACACCTAGTAAATAAGGCCGAAGTTTTCCCCAACGAGTGCGAGTTTTATCAACAATGATTCCCATCATAGGATCATTGATGGCATCCCAAACACGAGCAACAAGCATAAGCGTCCCAACACTTAATGCAGCTAGACCGAGCACATCGGTGTAAAATATCATGATGAATGTAGCAGAATAATTATAGATTAAATTCTGACCTAAACCAGCTAATGAAAATGAAATGATTTCTTTGTTTTGAAGTGTTGTTTTCATTGTGACCTCTATGTTTAGTTTATCATTCATTATTTGAATGTAAAAGTAGGAAATGTTTTCTAGAGGGATAAATATGAAGTAGGAGGTAATTCATATGATTACAACATCGGCAGCAATGAGTATCGTGATTATTTCAGCGGGAATAGCAGCTATCTTTAAAATCCTATTCTCATCTTCAGGTCGGCTCACGCTTCCAGGTTTATCTGCATCTTGGGGGAATTAAGTACAACTAAACTTGAACCCATGATGCCTCGTGAAAAGGTAAAGATGTTTGGATGGCAATCACTCAGTGATGATGAAGTCTTGGCAATTATGTTGAGAACAGGAGTTAAGGATTTCAGTGTACAGGAAGTAGCAAAGCAACTTCTTGTAACATCCAAAGGATTAGCAGGATTAACATCATTGACAATGCAAGAATGCATGAGTGTCAAAGGGATCAGTAACATTAAAGCCATTGAACTAGGAGCGTCATTTGAACTAGTTAAACGAGTGCTTCGATCTTCTTTGCCATACATGAATGTCATTGATCATCCCCAAGTATTGTTTGATTGGCTTCGCTTAGAGATTGGTGATAAACAACAAGAACATTTTCTAGTTGTTTATTTGAACACTCAACATCAGATTATTGGTGTTAAAACACTGTTTGTTGGAACACTTGATCGCTCAATCATACATCCAAGAGAAATTTTTAAAGAGGCAATGGCAGTGTCAAGTTCAAAAATCATGATTGTTCATAATCACCCATCTGGAACACTTACACCATCCAATGCGGATATCCAAGTAACTAAAAATCTTAAGGAAATCGGTGAGCTGATGGGAATACCATTGTTGGATCATCTTATTGTTTCGGCTTCTGGTTATGTCTCTTTAAGACAAATGAACATGTTTGATTGAAGATGGGCTGTTTTTTCTTTATAATAATGTCTATGAGAAAAAACAAGCCCACCACTTTAATTATCTTCTTAAGCATCTTATCCATGACGGTTGTTTTCTACATCCTCTTTATCGTGGTGTCAGCAGATCGATTGGTGAATAACATTCAACAAAGAGGTTATTCAGTGCTTGGTTCAATTTCCTACACCTTATTCACATATCCTTTTGAAACGGCAAGTATTTTTGTAGATGATTTCATGACTTTTTCAAAATTAAGAGCAGAGCAGCGCATCACTCAAGAGCAACTTGATCGATTAGCTGCTTTTCGTGCTGAATTAGAGGAGTCGTATCGTCAGATCAGAGAACTTAAACAATTGCTTAATCTTAAAGAAAGCATGATGGATTTCACATTGTCTCCTCATAGAGTGATGTCACGTTCATCGGATTCCTTCAGTTCTATTGTTTATATTCAAGGTGGATCCAATGATGGTATTCAAGTTGATCAAGCCGTCATCACATCATTAGGGCTTGTTGGTAAAGTCGAAACAGTCTTCGAGCATTCATCCATTATCCGTTTACTGACATCTCAAGATGTTGACAACAAAGTTTCAGTTCGAATTCAACTTACTCCAACAACTACAGCTGAAGCTGTATTGGATGATTATGATCCTAATACTGGTTTGTTTAACTTGTTGTTGCTTGATACCAGTGCATCCATTAATGAGGGTAGTACCGTCATTACTTCAGGATTAGGAGGAATTTATCCTTCAGGTTTATTGGTCGGGTATGTTGATTCAATTCAACGATTACCAAACTCTGTATCTGCTCGTGTTTGGGTTCGTCCTTCTGCTCGTTTTGCTTCCTTTGATTATGTCATGATTGTAAGCCAAGGAGTTGAAAACGATGAATAAAGTGTTGATTTATGTGATTGCGATCATGCTTGACTTGTTTTTAATCAGCTTAATCAATCAAATTACATTTCTTAGTTATATTCATCTTATCCCTGTTAATACTTTCTTTTTCATTGTGTTACTTCATACTCATGATCAAACCATTACGTTTAAAGAGATCTTTGTTTTGTTTACATTAGGATTTGGATTGGATATTCTTTATGCAACTCCATTGTTTATGAATGCTGTATCTTTAGTTTTGGTCGTAGTCATTGCGCATCAAGTTAAGATTTACTTTAATGATAATAGTTTTGAGCGAATCATGTTTTTATTGATAACATTGTTTCTGAAAGAATTATTCAATTATGCTATTTTGTTTGTCACATTAAAAACAACATTACAACCTCAAATGTGGTTTATACAACGCGTTTTCTTTGTGATTTCACTTAATATACCAATGATGATCTTGGCAGTTCGTGTGTTCTCTCAGTATCAAGATGCAGAAAAAAAGAGTATAAGACGTCAAAAACAAAAAGAAAGCACCATTCAATACATTCGTTAGTGTATGGTATAATTAAGGAACATTATGAAAAAAATACTATTTATCCTTACCTTAATCTTTGTAATTAGTGCGTGTACACCTTCACGCCCTTTAATTTGTGTGAGTGTTTATCCAATGGAGTACTTAGTCAAACGTCTTGGTGGAAATCAAGTTGATGTGTGTCAGTTAACCCAGGGTGAATACATGCCATTAGCACAATTTAATAAAGATGCTCTACCTCAAATACAAGAAGCAGATCTCATCCTTTATTTTGGTCAACTCGAACCGTATTTTGATATCTATAGGGATGATATTTTTGATTCATCAGCGGATAGTCTAGATATTTTGTCATTAACACCAGTTTTGCCATTTAAACGATTCGATCAAGTTTCAGTCGGTGGAAATCGTTTATGGGTGGAAAGTCGTTATTATGAGAGTATCGCTTTTGATTTAGTTGATATGTATCAACAAGACCCATATGTTTGGTTAGATCCTATCAATATGCTATCGATTGCTAAAGTGATACGTAATTACTTAGTAACCAATTATCCAGAAAATGAAGCCGTTTTTAATTCAAACTTCACATCTCTTCAAAATGATCTTGTACTTTTAGATGCTCAATATCAATTGCTTAAGAATGAGACCAATAACATCAAGTTTGTGTCCATATCTCCTTCATTTGGACATTGGCAAAAAGCCTATAATGTTGATGTTTATCCTGTTGTTTTATCACGATATGGTGTTTTACCAAATTCCACTCAACTCAATATCATCAAAGAATCCATCATTCAAAATGAGGTTCAATACATTGCATTTGAACCAAATCTAAGTGAATCTCATCAAGAACTCTTCAATCAGCTTGTTGAGGAACTTGACTTAACCATCATTAATCTCAGCAATATTACTTCTTTAACACAAGCAGATAAAGACAACAACAAAGATTATTTGAGCCTCATGTTGGAGAACTTGCGCCTACTAGAATCAATTGGACGCTAGCCTCAACTGAGGCTAATTTTGAAAGTGAGGGACTATGTCAAAACTATTGCTAATCGATGCGAATTCGCTCATCTTTAGAGCATATTATGCTACTGCCTATGGCAACATGATGGTATCAAAATCTGGCCAACCAACCAATGCTTTGTTTGGCTTTACCAATATGATTCTTAAGGCATTAACGATGATTCAACCAACTCATGTGTTGTTTGCTTTTGATGCTAAAGCAAAAACGTTTCGTCATGAGCAATATCAAGACTATAAAGGAACTCGAAAGGAACTTCCTCAAGAATTAATCGATCAATTTCAATTGATTAGAGAGTTTTTGGATGCATGTCAGTTTCCTCGCTATGAAATTGAAGGATTTGAAGCTGATGATATCATAGGATCATCTACCCACCGCTTTGCGGATGAAAACATCATGATACTATCATCTGACAAGGATCTTCTTCAGCTCATTAACAATCAAACACAAGTCATGTTAATGAAAAAAGGACTTACTGAAACATTAACCTTGAGTGTTGACACACTTAAAGAATTAGAGGGGATTGCACCCTATCAAGTGATTGAAATGAAAGCACTTATGGGGGATAGTGCAGATAACATCCCTGGTGTTCCTAATGTTGGTGAAAAAACAGCGAAGAAACTCATTGAACAATACCAAAACATTGATGTGTTGTATGAAAATATTGAAGAAATCAAAGGAAAACTCAAAGAAAACTTAATCACATACAAGGATCAAGCTTATTTGTCCAAGCATCTTGCGACTATCATTAAGGATGTTCCACTTCCTTTCAATTTACAGCAGTTGGAGTTTAAACCTAACTTTGAAGAAGGGGCACGTTTTTTGCGTCTCTTTGATATGAATACACTTTCTCAATCTTTAGCTTCATTATCTAATATTAAGACTGAAACACTCTCAACCTTATCGAGTTTGACTCAGCTTGATTCACATCAAGTCCCTGTTGTCATGTTCAATTCTGAAATATGGTTAGTAGGCAATGAACATCAATTAGTTACTTTTCAAAGCATCAATGAAGAACTTAAAGCATTCTTAAGTTCATCTGATCCTAAGTTTTTCATCGATGTTAAAAAGGCAATGCATGAAGCCTCATTATTCAACGTGACACTAAATGCATATGATGATGCCTTAATTATTGCTAATCTCATGGACTCATCATTAACCTCCATTGATAAGTTGAAAGACTATTTCCAAATCAATATTGATAAGAAGAATGGTCTTGACTCAGATTCTAAGTTACTTTTTGAAGTGAGTAAACATGTTGAAGAATGGAAAACATTCCTGAAAGAAAATGAACTGGAAGAAGTATATACTTTGATTGAAAAACCACTCATTGAAGTGTTATTTCATATGGAACAGTCTGGAATCAGAGTGGATGAAGAAGCACTTAAGTTAATCGCAAAAAACACAGCAGAAAAAATTGAGTCCATTGAAACTAAGATTCATGAACTGATTGATCAACCTAACATCAATCTCAATTCTCCTAAGCAATTGGCTGCTTTGCTCTTTGATGATTTAAAATTACCAGCCAATAAACAGCGATCAACCAACATTGATGTCTTAGAATCATTGATTCATCATCATCCTGTAATTGAACTTATTATTGATTATCGAAAATTTCAAAAGTTTTATTCTACCTATGCCTTAGGATTACAAAAATATGTTAATCAACACCGTATTCACACTGAATACTCACAAACAAGCACTACTACAGGACGACTATCTTCTAATAACCCTAATCTTCAAAACATCTCTGTACGCAATGAAGATACTATCATTATTCGTCAGGTGTTTGTACCTGACAATGATGAGTATGTCTTACTTGCAGCTGATTATTCTCAAATTGAACTTAGACTGTTAGCACACTTGTCCAATGAAACTAAAATGATTGAAGCTTTTAGACAGGGAATAGATATCCACAATCAAACAGCCATGGATGTTTTTCATGTTTCAAGCGATGAAATTACATCATTGATGCGTCGTGCTGCAAAAGCAGTTAATTTTGGTATTGTGTATGGAATTTCAGATTTTGGATTAAGTGAGCAGCTTAAAATTGATCGTAAAGAAGCATCAGCGTTTATTCAAAAGTATCATCAAAGTTTTCCACGCATCAGTGCCTATATGGATGAGGTCATAATGAATGCTCAAGTGAATGGATATGCCACAACACTCTTTAATCGTCGAAGAATGATTCCAGAATTGTTGTCTCCTGTTTATTCTGTACGTGAGTTTGGAAAGCGTGCCGCAATGAATGCACCGATTCAAGGAAGTGCAGCGGATTTAATAAAAATAGCCATGATAAGACTACATCAAGCATTAACAAAAAGATCAGCCAAATCTAAGTTAATACTACAAGTTCACGATGAACTGGTTGTCCATGCCCATAAAGATGAGCTGGAATGGTTAAAACCATGCATGAAAGAAATCATGGAAAACGTTGTTGAATTAAGTGTACCACTTGAAGTCTCCATGAATGAAGGAAGCAATTGGATGGAGGCGAAGTAATGCCTGAACTTCCAGAAGTAGAAACCGTTGTTAGGACACTTGAAACATTGATTGCAGGATGTTTATTTTCAGATGTTCTAGTTCATACTCCTTCCATTATTTATCACAATGAAGCATTTAAGTCTAAAGTGATCAATCGAACCCTTCAATCTTTCAAACGAAGAGGGAAATATATTCTGCTTGGGTTAGGTGAAGATATCTTAATCATCCATTTAAGAATGGAAGGTCGCTTCTTCATCAATCATGAGTTCAATCGTCCTAATAAGCATGTTCATGTGAGTTTCAAACTTAGTGATGGACGAGTCTTGCATTATCAAGATACAAGAAAGTTTGGTCGTATGCTCATTACTGATGATGTCAATCAAACTCTTGCACATCTTGGGTTAGAGTATGATGATCCTCATTTCACAGTTGATTATTTGATTGAAGCCCTGAAAAATAAAAAAACAAGTTTGAAAGCCTTTCTATTATCTCAAAATGTGATATGTGGATTAGGTAATATTTATAGTGATGAAGTGTGTTTTAGAGCTCGACTTCATCCTGAAAAAAAAGTTAGTACACTAACACTCAATGAGGTACAATCCATCCATCGTGAAATAAACCTTGTTTTGTCAGAAGCTATCGCTTTAGGGGGAAGCTCTATACGAACATATACCAATGCGATGGGGATAGATGGTTTATTTCAACTTCAACTCCAAGTCCATATGAGAGCAAAACAACCATGCTATGTGTGTGGTCAACTCATTGAAAAAACAAGCGTTGCGAATCGAGGAACTTACATATGCAAAAAGTGTCAAAAGCCTTAAAAATTGGTTTAACAGGCTCGATTGCGAGTGGTAAATCCACGGCATTAAGTGTGTTCAAACAACATGGGTTTGAGATTTTTTCTGCGGATGAATGTGTCAGTTCCATGTATCACGATCCTCAATTTGTGAACTCAGTTAAACAGTCTTATCCAGAGGTCATTAATCAAGACTTGATTGACAAGTCACTGCTTGTTAAGGCATTATCAGATCCCGTTTTTTATGAAGGATACATTCATCTTGTTCATGATCATGTTTTAAAAAACATGATTGAGTTTCAATCCAATCATGAGTCACAACCAATTGTCTGTGAAATTCCTCTATTATTTGAAGCAGGATGGGAGCACTATTTTGATCAAGTTTGGTGTATTGTGATTAGTGATGAACTTTCATTTAAACGAGCATTAGAGCGAGGGATGTCGGCTTCAACCTATCATTTTCTTAAGAAGAAGCAATGGAGTGTTGAAGAAAAAAGTGCAAAATCACATGTCTTAGTGCATAATGAAAGCACCAAAGAAGAGTTTGTTCAAAGATTAAGACAAAAGATTAAGGAGCACTTACTATGAAAAAGTGGTTCATTCATCATCCAAAAACACTATCAATGCATGAGATTCAATGTTTACTCGTTGCTTATCCCTTTATCATGACCCCACAAGCCATTCAAATGTACATGACATTATGTGCCTTTTCAAATGTGCGCGAAGGTTCATTCACATCGCACGATTTAGCAATACATTTGAATGTTTTTGATCATGAAGTTGAACCTCTTATACAAACGTGTGTATCTGTGGATTTAATGCAATGGTATGAACAAAAAAACATGGTTATTTTAGTTATCAAACCAGTGCTTGATATTCCAGCATTAATGACACATCCTTTGTTTGCAAGACTGTTGTCAACGCAAGATAGCTTATATTTCAAGGCGTTAAGCATGAAATACCCACCTCTTAAGAATGATTTAACTCCCACACAATTTAAATATCAACAACGTCATTTGGATTGGAACGATGCAGATGAAAATCGATTTAACCTTAAGAAAGAAACGTCTTTACCCCAAAGTGAAACATTTAAAACTTCTTTGTTTTTACAACTCTGTGAGGAAATCATTCTTCCTTCCTCAATGAGAAATGAGGAAAATTTAAGTATCATCACATCACTTGCGAATACCTATCTTGTGGATGAAAAAAGCATGAAGAAATTTGTTTCTAAAGCCATCAATTATAAAACACTCACACTTAATGCACATAAGCTAAGTGAGTTGATCCTCACATCCTATCAAGTGTCGGGGTATAAAGATACTTCCTATCAACAACATCCACTCAGTTTCTTCACCGCAATCAATGAAGGACGTCCTGTGGTTGAAAAAGACCAACAACTCATTGAATTTCTTAATTCACAATACACCTTTGATCAAGAAACGTTCAACTTCTTATTGGAAACCATCCTTAAATCCTATCATGGACGTTTCACAAAGAAGAATGCTCAACATTTGGCTGAATCATGGGTTAGAGCAAAAATTAAGAATCTTGAAGATGCAAAAGCGTATGTGAAGTCAAATCTTAATGTCAGTCAAGTTAAGGCTAAACCACTGCCTGAGTATTATGAGGCCAGTGATGATCCAGACGATAAAGCAACATTACTCAAACAGCTAAAGGAGATGGATAATGAAAGAAATTAATGTGCAATCCTTTCCCTTTGATGAAGCACTTCATCAACACAATCATGACTTGCTCATGAAGCATCCAATCGTTTTAGAATGGATCAAAGATTTGAGTTTAGATGAATCCCTCATTCGTCGTCACCAAAGTAAACTGCTTACCATCATTGAATCTTTACAACGCTGTAATGGGTGTCAAGGATTAAGTGTGTGTCAACAACCCAAAGTTGGATATCGACAAACCATTTTATTGGATGGTAAAGTGTTGGATATTGCGATTGAGGCATGTCCATTCATGAAATCCTTTCTTCTATCACAAGCTCATCACAAGCACTTTAGAATCAATCATATTCCAAGTTTTGCTCAAAACATGGATTTATCGGATTTAGTGATGGATGAAAAACAGTCTTCAAGCACCATTCAGGCTTTTATGAAACTTAAAGAGTGGCTTAAACACGGTGGTAAAGGATTGTATTTATATGGAGCACCGGGTGTTGGTAAAACAACCATGTTAGCAACATTGGCCAATACATGTGCAAAAGCTGGTAAGAAAGTTTCGTTTGTCCATGTCCCTACATGGATTTCCTCTGCGAAACTTAGTTTTGATGACCCTGAGCAACTTAAAACCATCCTTAATGATGTGGCTTTAGTGGATGTCTTGTTCATGGATGATATTGGAGCAGAAAGTGTTTCTGCCTTTGTTCGTGATGAGTTGTTGCTTGTTGCTCTAAATCAGCGATTAGAACAGAAAAAACCAACTTTTTTCACTTCCAATATTGACTTAGAAGCTCTTAAAGAACATTATGCACTTTCACGTCATGATGCATCCTACGTTAAAGCTGATCGCATCATTGAACGTATTTTGGGCTTAGCCAACCCGTTTTTAATTAAAGATGTGAACAAACGTAAAGGATAATTCACAAGTTCATCTATGTCTTCAATTGTGCGTGAATACTCGAAAGGTTTTCCTTTAATCATGCACATTTGTTATGGTAAAATAAGGGGCGAGGAGAAACACATGATTAAGAAAATTGGAGTGCTAACTTCAGGTGGTGATTCACCTGGAATGAATGCGGCCATCCGTGCAATCACACGCAGTGCCTTATCACAAGGTGTGGAAGTTGTTGGAATCTATAACGGATATAAAGGATTATTGGAAGAGAATTTTATTCCTCTGACCCGCTCTAGTGTGAGTGACATTATGGTAAAAGGTGGAACGATGTTAGGTTCCGCGCGTTTACCAGAATTCAAAGATTCTGAAGTGGTGAAACAAGCAGCAAACATTTTAAGAAAACATGAAATTGAAGCTTTGGTGACAATCGGTGGGGATGGAACCTATAAAGGAGCATTGGCTTTAACAGCCCAAGGTATAAACTGTGTCGGGTTACCAGGAACGATTGACAATGACATTGCATCTACCGACTACACGATTGGGTTTGATACCGCTCTTAACACGGTCATTCAAGCCATAGACAAACTTAGAGATACCTCATCCAGTCATCATCGTTGTTCGGTGGTTGAAGTGATGGGTAATCGCTGTGGAGACTTAGCCATTTATGCAGGTTTATCCTGTGGCGCTGAAGTCATCATTACTCCTGAGAATGGATATGATGAAGTTGAAGTACTCAACTTAATCAAATATTATGAGGAAGTAAAAAACAAAAAACATGCGATTGTGATTCTTTCTGAAAAGATCACCGATGCTGATTCATTAGCGAATAAAATCAGTAAGACATCAGGCTTCTCAGGTCGTGCAACAGTATTAGGTCATGTGCAAAGAGGAGGATCTCCCACCGCATTTGATCGAGTTCTTGCGACACGTATGGGGGATAAAGCAGTGGAAGTGTTAATTCAAGGATGTGGTGGTCAATGCATTGGCATCATTGATAATCAAATTGTCTCCACTGATATTGAAACAGCATTAAGTATGCCTAAGAAATCAAGAAAACATTTATTTAAACTTCATGAAAGGCTCGTGTAATTATGACAAGAAAAATTAGGAAAACGAAGATCATTTGTACCATTGGACCAGCATCAAAAACTCCAGAAATGGTTGAAGCTTTAGCTCAAGCGGGTATGAATGTCTGCCGCTTGAACTTCTCCCATGAAGAACATGCTGAGCATTTAGAACGCATTAACATGATTCGTGAAGTTGCGAATCGTACAGGATATAACTTAGCCATTCTCCTTGATACTAAAGGACCTGAAATTCGTGTGGATCAAATTGAAAATGGTTCCATGGATGTGGTAGCCAATCAAATTATTAAGATTGTGAAAGAAACGGTGGTAGGTAACTCAGAGCGTTTTTCAATTAATCCTGCTACAGTCTTTAATGATGTTACAGTAGGTAATCGTATTCTTATTGATGATGGTAAGATTGGGATGGTTATCATTGATAAAGATAATGATTCTCTTACATGTCGTATTGAAAATCCAGGGGTGATAAAAACACGTAAAGGGGTTAATGTTCCTAATGTGAAATTATCAATGCCGTTTATCTCTGCGAAAGATGATGCTGACATTCGTTTTGGATGTAAACACAATGTGGATTACATCGCAGCAAGTTTCACTCGTCGAGCTAAAGATATCGAAGAAATCAGAAAAATACTCATTGAAGAAGGTCAACCTCGTATTCAAATCATTGCGAAGATCGAAAACCAAGAAGGCTATGATAACATTCGTGAAATTCTAGATGTAGCAGATGGCGTGATGGTTGCTCGTGGCGATTTAGGGGTAGAAGTGTCCATGGCACATGTTCCTATTTATCAAAAGAGAATCATTGCTGCAGCGAATGAACATGGAAAGCCTGTGATCACAGCTACCCATATGCTTGAATCGATGATGAATAACCCTCGTCCAACGCGTGCTGAAGCGAATGACGTTGCGAATGCGGTATTGGATGGTACGGATGCAATTATGTTGTCAGGTGAGTCAGCAGTGGGTGCTTATCCAATTGAAGCTGTCACCACCATGGATACCATTGCACGATCAATGGAAGAAATTATTCCATATCGTGAACGTTTAGATCATGCGATTAAAACATCAAAGCGCACAGTCCAAGATTCCATTGGAATCTCTGTGGCTGATTCAGCTTTAAACTTGGATGAAGTTGAAGCCATCATTGCCTTTACACAAGGAGGCTCAACTGCAAGACGTATTTCAAAATTCCGTCCTCCAGTGCCAATATTTGCGGTGACATTCACTAAAGAAAATGCTCGTCGCTTGTTGTGCAATTGGGGTGTTGTACCAGTGTATTCAGATATTCAAAATGAAATGACCAATGATGATGATCTTGCGAGCACCGTTGCTAAAACGTATGGGATTGAAGTGGGCAAACAAGTCATCATTACAGCTGGCTATCCTACAGGTGAAGGTACTGCTAACATGATGAAAATCATTGAGGTGAAGTAATGAAGACGTATATTGGTGTTGACTTAGGTGGAACTAACGTTAGAGCAGCACTGGTTGATGAATTAGGACACATTCTGCATATTGAAAAAAGAGATGCACGAGCACATGAAAGTGCCGAAATTATTGTCGATAATCTTATCCAATGCATTCAATCTCTCCCTAATTATCAATCGGCTGTTGGTATCGGTATTGGTGTTCCAGGTCCTGTTGACTTTAAAGCAGGTTGGATGATCATGGCAACCAACATTCCTGCTTTAACCATGTATCCTCTCAAAAAAGTGTTGGAAGAGAAACTTTCGATTCCAGTGTTTTTAGATAACGATGCGAATGTGGCAGGACTAGCAGAAGCCCTTGTTGGAGCAGGAAAAGGTAAAGATGTGGTGTATTATGTCACTCAATCCACTGGGATTGGTGGAGCCTTGGTTGTGAATGGTCGTGTAGTCAGTGGTCGTGTTGGTCATGCAGGAGAAATTGGTAACTGTATCATTGATCCCAATCGTGACAAGGTGAATCATCTTAATGTTGGAGCCATTGAAAATGAAGCCAGTGGAACAGCCATCATTCGAAAAGGTCAAACACTGATCTCTAAAGACATTACATCAGCGTATGATGTGTTTAAACGTATGAATGATGATCCACAAGCCAAAGCCATCATTACCACCATGGCCCAAGATATGGCTACCATGTTTTCTTACATTGCACATATTGTTGATCCAGATGCGTTTATTATCGGTGGAGGTGTCAGTCTTTCATCAGATGCTTACTTTGATATCATGAAGCAATCCTACGCATCGAAAGTGCATCCTCCATTAGCTAACACTCCATTTTTAAAAGCAGAATTAGCAGAACCAGGTCTTATTGGAGCGGCAATGCTCCCTAAATCACAAGGAGTTTAACATGAGTTTTGATTCAAAATTAAAGAAATACGCAAAATTAGCAGTACTTAATGGGACTGGATTAAAAGAAGGGCAAACCCTCTTTATTAACGCACCAGTCAATGCACAAGAATTTGTTCGTCTTTGTGTTGAATCAGCATATGAAGATGCGAAAGCAGGGTACGTTTATGTTCGATGGAATGATGATTTAACTTCTCGTTTAACCTACAAACATGCCAACATTGATCGCATTTCTAATGTTGATGAATGGGTGATTGCTCAATACCGTCGTTTTGTGGATGAAGGAGCAGCAGCTTTAAGTATTTATGCCCCTGCACCAGGACTTATGGATGATGTGGATGGTAGTGTGATTGCAAAAGTATCCTCAGCAACTCAAAAAGCAATTGCTTTTTATCGTCAACACATGATGTCCAATCAATCTCAATGGTCGCTTGTATCCATTCCTAACACATTTTGGGCTAAAAAGATATTCCCTGATTTGAATGAAGATGAAGCAGTGAATGCTTTATGGGAAGCTATTTTTAAAGCAGTAAGAGTCAGTGATGATAATGATCCAATGGCGGATTGGGAAGTTCATAATACAACACTTCACTTAAACAATGATAAGCTTAACCAACATCAATTCTCTTCACTCAAGTTTAAAAACAGTATTGGAACTGATGTGGAAGTGGGGTTAGTTAAGAATCATCGTTGGGCTGGTGGTGCTGAGAAAGCGGCCAATGGCCAAATCTTCAATCCTAATATTCCTACGGAAGAAACGTTCACAATGCCTCACAAAGATCGTGTGAATGGTAAAGTCGTGGCTACTAAACCTTTGTCTTATCAAGGTCGCTTGATCGATGACTTCTATTTTGTCTTCAAAGATGGAAAAGTCGTCGAATACGATGCGAAGGTAGGTAAAGAGACATTAGATTACCTTATGAACAGTGATGAAGGTGCACGTTCCATTGGTGAAATTGCGCTTATTTCTCATGATTCACCGATTTCTAACATGAACATTCTATTCTTCAACACCTTGTATGATGAAAATGCATCATGTCATATGGCATTAGGAAGAGCTTATCCAATGAATGTTCTTAATGGCACAACCATGAGCGATGATGAACTCAAAGCAGTAGGCATGAACTTCTCTAATGAGCATGTTGACTTCATGTTTGGCAGTGAAGACATGTCTATTATTGGAGTTAAAGAAGATGGTAGTGAGGTTGTGGTTTTTAAGGATGGAAACTTTGCTTTCTAACTTGACATTTGTTTGAAATAATTTATGATTATTTTATAGTGTTATCACAAAGACACGAGCAATCAAAACAGAACAAGAGACATGTTGGTTGGTGCGAAACATGCGAGGGATGATTGTCTTACCACTTTGTGGCTGAACTTAGAAAAGTTCCGTATATCTGCGTTAAAGATTTGAGAGCATGTCTTTGACATGAATTAAGGTGGTACCGCGAGATCTTTCGTCCTTAGATGAGAGATCTTTTTTATTTGAAAAGGAGAACAACATGATTAACATTAAAGAGAATCCAGAGCTAAATATTCTCAATCATTCCACAGCTCATTTAATGGCTGAAGCCATTTCACGACTGTATCCACACGCTCAGTTTTGGGTAGGACCTGTCATTTCTGAAGGATTCTATTATGACATTGATTTGGGAGGAGATGTCATTAAAGAAGAGGATTTA
>CAYSNT010000005.1:0-17909 GCA_964432505.1 uncultured Erysipelothrix sp. | reverse complement strand
GATTTGTCGAACGCGATAGACGTTCGAAGCAAAGGTTGCGACTAGCAAGCGTCCAGGCGTTTTACGTGTAATCTCAAGAATGGATTGAGCTACCTTCTTTTCTGAAATGGAGAAACCTGGAACTCCAGAGTTAGTGGAATCACTCATGAGGATATCAATTCCGGTTTGTCCTAAAAAGGCCATGACTTGATAATCAGAATTATCACCCACAGGAGTAAGGTCAAATTTGAAATCACCTGTATGAGCAATACGACCATTTGGAGTATTGATAATGGCTCCTAATGTATCAGGGATTGAGTGAACGGTATTGAAAAAGCCAACAATAAAGTGCTTGGTTTGAACTCGTGAGCGATTAGTAATGATTTCAATTTCTACATTTTTATGTAATCGTCGTTCCTCCAGTTTCTTATTGATGAGGGCCTTTGCAAATCGTGGAGCATAAAGTCGTGGAATTTTTACCACTTGCAAGAGAAAAGGAATACTACCAATATGGTCTTCATGACCATGAGTAATAATCAGTGCTTTAATCTTGTGTTGATTCTTAATGAGATGGGAAAAATCAGGGATGACATAGTCAACACCCCATAATGATTCATCAGGAAACATGACTCCAGAATCAATAATGATGATTTCGTCGTCATGTTCAATGACATACATGTTCTTTCCAACTTCGTGTAATCCTCCTAAGGCATACACTAAGGTGTCACTGTTTAATGGATGAGATGTTTGTGGTGATGGAAGAGAAGATTTAGTCAATGAGGGTTGCATTGTCTTTTTCTTTCCATGGATCGGCTTTGTTGATTCGGTCATAAAATAGTACTCCTAGTAGATGGTCATATTCGTGTTGTAAAACGATGCCAACATAATCACTTTCTTTAATAACAACTTCTTGGTTTTTTAAGACATCAAATGCTTTAAACGTAACCCTTTCGTGTCGATACACTAATCCTTCATACGTTTCTTCGATAGAAAGACAGCCTTCGCCACTTGAAAGAGCACATTCACGTTTAGAATGAGCAATAAGTTTAGGATTGACTAAAAGATATTCAATGGTTTCTACTTTATCTTCGTCATCTAACATATCAACACTTACAGCAAAGATTTTTTTATTAATCCCTATCTGCGGAGCAGCTATGCCTACAGCAGGTTTTAGTTTTTCTTGTTCTGCTTTGATAGGATCTCTTGAATCTCTCACATAAGTGAGTAGAGACATCGCGAGATCATAATCTTCTTTGGATAGTGGAAGGGAAACATCCTCACTCTTTACACGCAACAAAGGATGTGGATCCACAATAATAGTATCGGTATTAATTTTCATGTGAGCCTCAATAATAGTTGTTATGAGTATTGTAGCAAGAATCCTGCTTATTGTATAGTGATTGACTGTGCAAAATTACAGTGGCTTTGATACAATAAGGACATGAAATCTCTCTTTTCTTTAAAACTTGCCCGATATTCCAATAGTCTATTACACACATGGATTATTTTATTTTCTTTGTATGGAACATTAATGGTACTAAGTGCATCAATGAACAGTGCTTCCACCATTGAGTCATTGATAGGTGTTGCGATTCGTCAATTGTTATTTTTAGGTTTAGGATTATTATTGATGATTAAAATTTCACAATGGATGAACTTTAAACTACTCAAGAGATGGGTGTTTATTCTTTCGGTTATCATGATTGGTGTTTTATGTCTTCCACTCTTATTTGCACCGGTGGGAGGAGCACAAGCATGGATTCGCTTTCCTGGTGGGATGAGTTTACAGCCTTCTGAGTTTGCGAAGGTACTCGTGATTTTATTGTTTGCTTTGTATGGTGGTGATGTTCAACGTAAAGACATCTCTTTTTGGACGGTTTTAAAGTGGCCAATCCTTTTTACTATGATATTTGTCTTCATTGTTTTGGTCTTACAAAGTGATCTTGGATCAGCTATCATCTTGTTCGCTTTAGGGTGGATGAGCATGATGATGCTTTCTGGACCCTATATGAAGTGGGTGAAACTATGGATGTTTGTGTTTACATTGTTGGGAGTAGTGCTAATTGTGTACTTACTAACTCCTGAAGGTATTGCTTTTTTATCTTCATTACCCATTCCACGTTATATGCTTAATCGTTTCATTGATATGCTTAATCCAGTAGAGAGAAGATATGGTTCTTCTTATCAGCTCTTTAACTCATTGATTGCATTCTCAAAAGGGGAATTATGGGGCATTGGATTAGGTCAATCCGTTCAAAAGCTAGGGTACTTACCTGTTGCGACATCTGATTATATCTTAGCCGTGATTGTGGAAGAAACAGGTATTGTTGGTTTTCTGATTGTGTTTGTTAGTTATGTTTCCATGATGATTATGTTGTTGATTCATGCGTTAAAGATTAAATATGAGAAATATAAACTTATTCTCTTTGGTAATGTGATGTTTTTGATGTTGCACTTTATTCTGAATATTGGAGGAGTGAGTGCTACGATACCACTCACAGGAGTTCCATTATTAATGATATCTGCAGGTGGGAGTTCTCAACTTGCGATTATGATGATGTTTGGATTTTCTCAAGCTGCCATCCATCAAGATGCTTTAGAAAGAAGGAAATTATCACATGAGAATCATCTCAGGCAGTCTTCGATCCTTAAGACTTCAGACACTCTCCTCGACAACCACGCGACCTAGTTCAGATCGCTTAAAGGAGTCCTTATTTAATGCCATGTTCATGCGATGTGATTTTCAACGTTGGTGTGATATGTTTGCGGGGAGTGGTGCGATTGGACTGGAAGCTCTCTCAAGAGGGGCAAAAGAGGTAGTTTTTATTGAACATGATCGATCAGCTTATCAAATAGTTAAAAACAACATTGAGACATGTAAAATGCAGAGTCAATCCGTTTTGATTCAAGGTGATGCACTCTTTCATGTTCAAAACAAGGAGTATGGTATATTTGATGTGATCTTTATGGATCCACCTTATGATTATGATCTTAGAAGTTTGGTGGATGTCTTAGTTAAAAGGCCGTGGTATGATAAGGATACACTCTTTGTGTTGGAGCGCAGAGCGAGTGAGGACATGACATGGTGTGACGAACATTTCATGGTTATAAAACAAAGAAAGGTAGGGCAATCACAGTATGTGGTTGCGAAGATTCGTGTATGAAACGAGCAATGTATCCCGGAACATTTGATCCAATCACAACCGGACATCGAGATGTTATCTCTAGAGCAAGTAATTTGTTTGATGAAGTGGTAGTAGTCATTATGCAAAACCCGAATAAAAAACCACTTTTCAGTGAAAAAGAGCGATTAAACATGATTAATGAAGTGTGCAAACCATTCATGAATGTCAGTTGTACGATCGGCTCAGGTTTGACAGTTGATTTTGCTCATCAGATTCATGCTTCTGTGCTAATACGAGGTATTCGAGCTGTTATGGACTATGAAGTTGAACTTCAACAAGCAACAGCAAACATGATTCTCAATCCCAAGATAGAAACCATTTTCTTATTAACAAAACCAGAATTTTCTTTCATGTCTTCATCAGCAGTTAAGGAAATTGCTTCGAATAAAGGGGATTTAAGACCATTTGTTCCTGCAGAAGTCTTAAAATGTGTTCAAGACAAATTCAAGGAGGTTAAATGAAATTTAAAAAACCTGACCAATCTAAGTTAAAAGAGATTTTATCACCATTGGCATATCATGTGACTCAAGAGAATGGGACAGAACGTCCATTCACAAGTGAGTTTGAACATAATACTCAAGAGGGGATTTATGTCGATATCGTGTCTGGAGAACCATTGTTTTCATCCAAAGATCAGTTTGATAGTGGTTGTGGCTGGCCTTCATTCACTCAACCTATTGCAACTGTGGTAAGAAAAAATGATTTTTCACATTTCATGTTTCGTACTGAAGTAAGAAGTTTATTAGCTGATTCTCATTTAGGGCATGTCTTTGATGATGGTCCACAAGATAAGGGAGGACTACGTTATTGTATCAATGGAGCTGCACTTCGCTTTATATGTAAAGAAGACTTAAAAAAAGAAGGGTATGAAGAGTATCTTCATTTGTTTGAATCATGAACTATCAAGTCGCCATATTAGTGAACACCCAACTTGAGTTGTTAGGAGAATTGTTGTTTGATTATGAGAAGATGAGTGAATGGCAACCTAATTTTGATCATTATGAGCGAGTGGATGGTGAGTATCTTCAACCTGGTTCATTAGGCAAGTTGGTTTATATTCAAAACAAACAAAGAATTGTCATGGATGAATACATTGAATCTGTCGATTTACCATTCCAATGCGTGGTGATTTATCACATGGATGGAGTAACCAATCGTTGTGAGAATTACTTTGAAGTGGTAAAGGATGGTATTTTGTGGACCATGGATGTGACATTTGATTTTGAACTCCCTTCAAGCATCAGTATAGATCAGTTCAAAGCATCTACTTATCAATCCATGATGTCATTAAAACATTACATCGAATCCAAACATCCAATGCATTGAATTATCACAAATTTAGCACTATCTTAACAGATAGTGTTTTTATCCTAATCGTGTGATAAAATAGGTGCGAGGTTAACCATGGTTTTTAATAAATCAGCTTTTAAACAACATTTCGCCTTCTTTGTGATCATCTCTACATTATTAATTAGTGTGTTGTTATCACAAGGATTGTTTGATTTATCAGGCTTAGATTCAGTGGATGTCGTTGAAGTCAGTGAAGAAACACGTTTAGCTATTGAAAAACTTGTGATATCTGAAGTCATGGCAAGTAATGATGAAGCCCACAAAGATTCCCTCGGTCAATTCAGTGATTGGGTGGAGTTTTATAATGGATCCAATCTTGATTTGAATCTTAAAAATTTTGCATTGACTGATCGTGTAGATACCATTAAATGGTTGTTTCCAGATGTGATCATTCCAGCAAAAGGATATCTTGTGGTTCACTTAAGTGGTGAAAACCGTGATGGACTTTATGCTAACTTTAAACTTTCAGCAAGCAAGAAAGAAAATCTTATTTTGAAATCTCCAAATGGAGGTGTGGTGGATGCCCTTGAAGTGGTGATGGTTGATCGTAATCATTCTCTTATTCGTTTAACTGATGGTAGTTGGTTGGCCACACCTGATATTACACCTGGGTTTGAAAACACACCTGAAGGAAAAGAAGCTTACTTGGCTTCTCTTGTTGACCCTAATCCAACCTTGGCAATTACTCAATACTTACCAAATAATCGTGGAATGACACGATTTATTCAACATCGCTTATTAGGTTTTGTGGTGATTACCAATATATCGGACTCAACTCAATCGCTTGAAGGAGTTACTTTATCCAATTCATTTGATCGTCGTTATCGTGAATCTTTACCATTCATTGAATTAGAACCCAATGAATCAACTTTAGTGTGGATGAGAGGATCTGCTTTGCCGTTCAATGAAATATCGGTGGGATTCACTTTAGATAACATGAGTGGGGTAATTTTACTTTCAAATAAGGAAGGATTACTTCAAGATGTTGTGGAATATGATCAACTTGTGAATGGATTTGGTCAGGTTCGAATTAATGGGCAGTGGCAAACCACAGCTTATCTAAGTGGTCCATTCCCTTACACAGCATCAGGCATTCGCTCCTTTAATGAGAGATTTCATGCTAATCCAAAGGATCTTATGATTAATGAGGTTATGAACAATAACACCCTTTATATACCTCAACAAGGTGCTCAAACCTTTGACTGGATTGAACTTAAAAACAACACCAATCAAAGCTTGGACTTATCCAATTACGCATTATCCACATCCACTAATAACCCACAACGGTTTATTTTACCGCAACGCATTCTACAACCTAACGAGAAAGTTGTTGTGTTTGCGAGTGGAGAGGTAGGATTGACAACATCCAACTATATTCATTTACCTTTTAAATTATCTGATGTTCAAACCTTAACATTATTTAAAGTCAGTGGTGATAGTGTGGATAGTGTCTTTATGGCTGATGTTCCAGTCAACATGTCTTTAGTAAGAGATTCTAAAGCAGGATTTTACATTTCTACAACACCAACTCCTTATGAAGAAAACGCAAATATTGTGGAAGCCATTGTGAATGCCCCAACGTTTGAGACACAACCAGGTGTTTTTAATAACGTGAGTGAAGTCAAAGTTGTGCTTAACACGACATCACCAACGTATTACACCTTGGATGGCAGTGTTCCAACTCAAAATTCGCGACAGTATACTGGTGAAATCACTCTTGAAAAAACGACTGTCATTAAAGCCATCTCATTTCAAGATGGCTTATTGAATTCATCCATGATTACTGGTTCCTACATCATTAATGAAAATCATGAGTTTCCTGTATTATCCATGAGTTTGCCTTCGTCTTCCTTTCAATCTTTGGTTAATAATCCATGGATTGTGGGAATTGAACAAGCAGGACATTTGGAGTTTTATGAAGAAGACAATTCATTCAGTTCACCTGTAGGCATTCGATTGTTTGGTGGTTCTGCACGAGGATTGAACAAAAAGAGTTTTTCCATCAAATTTAAAACCATGTATGGAAATTCTACTTTGTTTTATCCTTTATTTGAAAATCGTGACTTCAATGTTTTTGACAACATTGTGCTTCGCTCAGGATCACAGGATTATCCTAATGCTTTTTTTAGAGATGTGTTAGCCACTTCACTTGTGGATGGTTTAATTGATGTGAGTGTGCAAGCCTATAAACCTGCAGTATTGTACATCAATGGATCGTATTATGGAGTGTTTAATATTCGTGAGAAAGTGGATGATGATTTTATTTCACAGCATTTCAATGTGGATGAGAATTCCAACATGATACGAATTGATAACACCACTGATCATGGCGATGCACGCTCTTATTTTGGTTTACTTGATTATGTAGCAACGCATGATTTATCTGATCCTAAGCACTATGCTTACATGGCTGAGCGATTGGATATGAACTCTTATGCTGATTTTTGGGTGGCTCAGCAATTTGTCACAAACAATGATATTGTGAACACTCGTTTTTTCCAACATCCTAACATTAATCAAAATCGATGGCGCATGGTTTATTACGATTTCGATTGGGCTATGTATAATTTCGGAATTGATTATTACGCCTTTACAACACGTGAAGAACCCATGAGTGCTCTAAGAGTCAGTACACTATTGTTTCGAAATGTGATGAAAGCTCCGGAGTTTAGAACATTGTTCCTTGAGCGATTAAAATATCAATATCAAAATGTCTATGAAACCAATCGTGTTTTAGACGAAATCGATCGTCTCAAAGCGTTGTATGCAAATGAATTAAAACGTGATCGAGCTCGTTGGGGATTATCCATGAGTGATTGGGAAAACAGTGTGGAGCGTTTAAGAAATTACTTTATTCAACGCCCTACAACCTTAAAAAACACAACAAAACGCTTTTTTAACCTGAATGATGCCCAAATGAAAGAAATCTTTGGTGAATAACATGTATCGACACGAACTTAAATATGTTATCTCACGTCAAGATGCAGATAAACTTAAATCAGCGTTATCTTTAGTGCTTCAAAGAGATATTCATTCCATTCATGATGATTACTCGTATTTGATTACATCGTTGTATTTCGATACATTAGATCATGATGCCTTCTATGAAAAAATGAATGGGACAAGGATGAGAAAAAAATACCGTCTTCGTTTATATAACCATAATTATGATAGAATACTGCTTGAATGTAAGCATAAACATGAAAACATGACTTACAAACAAGGATTAAGGCTGAATCAAACTCAATTGAAGCGAATCCTGAGTGGAGATATGAGTGTTGATGACGATGATCCTGAGTTGTTGTCACAGTTTATGATTGATCATCGTTTGCATTATCTTAAACCCTCTGTCATTGTTGAATATGATCGATTAGCTTATGTGCATGAGCCTCTTGATGTGCGTGTCACCTTCGATGATCATATCGCAACCTATCATTATCACACTGACTTGATGGATCTCACCCATAACAAAGCCTTCATCAGTAAATTGGATGTTGTGGTGCTTGAAGTGAAGTTCAATACAATTCTTCCAGACTTCATTAGAGATTTACTCTCAACCATTCCTACCAATCGTCAAGCGATTTCAAAGTTTACCCACTCAAAAATTATCCAGTAAAGGAAACCTGATATGAGCGCACTAGATATCATTCGTCGCAGTATTATTGAAGAATTCTCAACCTCTTTAAGTTTTGGTAGCATCTTTTTATCATTGGTTACCGCATTCATCATTGGTCTGTACATCGTCTACATCTATAAGAAAACCTTTGCGGGAGTTCATTTTTCCAAACAATTCACCATGATGGTGATCCTAGTGGCGATGGTAACGGCCTTAATTATTCGTACAATTTCATCTAACCTAGCCTTATCCTTAGGACTAGTGGGTGCCTTATCCATTGTCCGATTTAGGACTGCAGTAAAAGAACCGATTGATACCGCTTTTATCTTTTGGGCTGTCAGTGCTGGAATTATGAGCGGAGTAGGAGTGTATACAGTAGCTGTATTGAGTTCTGTTGCTTTAGGTGCTTTGTTTGTGTTGTCAACCTTATTAGGTTTCAAACAAGCTCAACATTACTTATTATTAATCAAATGTGATATGAGGGCGTATGAAGCCATTCATAGAGCTATTGGTAAACTTAAGAAATCAAAACTGAGAAGCAAGCAAATCATTGGTTCAAAAGTGGATGTGACTTATGAAATCGCAATTGGACAAAAAGATGACATTACGCATACCTTAGCAAAAGTTGAAGGGGTAGAATCTGTCAGTATCATAACGTATAAAGATGAGTTTGGACTATAAAACATCGCTTGAGCGATGTTTATTTTTTTATTCCAATAAAGCTAGCGTGACGACCCGAGATAGGTTCTTTTCGATAAGAGAAATACTTATCTTGATGCTCGTACGTGCATTCATTGAGGTGCTGTATATTTGATTTAGGAATGCCCATATCAAGGCATTGTTGGATGTTGATGCCACTGACATTCATTGATGAGCGCATATCATTGATGTTAATGAAAGGAAGATATTGCTTATGATGTGTGATGATTTGATGCACTAAATCATATCCAATTTCGAAATTTTTCATTGAGATGCTAGGCCCTATGACCACTTGAATGTCTTTTGGATTGATGTTCTCAACTTCAATCCAATGTTTGATCATTTTCTTGGTGATTTCTTTTAATGTACCTGCCCAGCCTGCATGAATGGCACCTATCGTTTGTGTCTTAGGATCATAAAGCAGTACTGGAGTACAGTCTGCATGAAACACTGCAAGCATGATGTTAGGTTCTTGAGTGTATAAAGCATCCATATCCATGATGGAGGTGGTCTCTTCATAAGCTCCTTTTCCTTGATCAAGTGCAGTGACTTTAATGAAGTGATCACTGTGGGTCATTTTAGGGAAAATCCAGGTGTTCAATGGGAAACCTGTTACTTTCGCAACTTCTTCACGATTTTTTATTACATTCTCTATTTTATCAGGGACATAAAAAGCCATGTTAAGTGAGTCATATGGAGCATTGGAATGTCCTTGATGACGTAGTGTTGTTCCTGCAATGATGTGAGAATCAAAGTTGTATGTGTGTATCATGATGGTACCTCGTTAATCTTATTATACACAATTTGATTTCAATTTCATTGGTTTAGCACTTAATTATTGACAGTGCTAAAGTGTTTTTGTATAATTTAGCAGTGTAAATGATTGTGTGCTAAAAGAACGGTGGTGATCATGTGTTAACTCCTAGAAAAATTGAAATCTTTAAGGCGATTGTGGATGAATTCATTACCAGTGCTGAACCTGTTGGGTCTAAGACACTGCTTGAAAAGTATCATCTTAATTATTCCTCTGCGACCATTCGCTCTGAAATGAGTGAATTGGAAGACTTAGGTTATTTAGAAAAGACACACACTTCTTCTGGTCGTGTCCCTTCTAAAATGGGTTATCGCTATTATGTTGAACATTTGCTTGAAGAACAACGCAATGAAAACATGCAAGTGGCTTTACGACAAGTCTTTACTGAGCGTAAATACAATACGCAAGAAGTGTTAAAGATGAGTTGTGAGATTCTTTCAGAAATGACACAGTTAACCACAGTCGTTTTAGGACCCCATTCTGAGCAACAAACATTACTACAAATTCAATTGATTCCGTTAAGTGATAAAAGTGCAATGGCTGTTTTTGAAACCAGTGAAGGTCACAGTGAGAGTCGCATGTTTCATTTTAAAGAACGTGTGAGCACTCAAGATCTTCAAACGTGTACCAAACTCTTAAATGATCGTTTGGTTGGTTCCTCACTCAGTGATTTGATTGATAAACTGATGTTGATGAAACCCATCTTAGCCGATAAGATCGAACACTATGAAATGTTGTTTGAAGCTTTCTTCAATGCCTTCATTCGTTTCGCAAGTGAAAACATTTATCTTAGTGGTCAAAACAACTTGATGAACCAACCTGAATTTGCAGATGTCAACAAACTTAAACAAGTCATGAAGCTGCTAGAGAACTCTTCGTTGTGGAGAACATTAGGGTCTAGTCAAGGTTCCTTGTCTTTAAATAAAGAAGAAGGGTCTGAGTTTGTTTGGTTAGAAGATATGGCGGTGGTTAGTTCAACTTTGCCTTTAGACAATGATACATCCTCTAAACTGATGGTCATTGGCCCAACCCGTATGAAATACGATCATATAGTCGGGATGTTGAAGACGCTCACAAAAGCCATAGAAGAAATTTATCGAAAGGATGACACGAATGAAGAATAAAGATAAAAAACATCATGAACCCACGATGGATGAGGTTGAAAAAGAGTTGACGGAGTCCAGTGAACATGATGAAGTGAAGGAAGTTGATCCAATGGTTATTGCGTTAGCACGCATTGAACTGTTGGAGAAAACGTTAAAAGAAGCAGAAAATGAAAAATACAAGGCTTTAGCTGATGCTCAAAACATGAAGAAAAGAATCATGGCAGATTATGAGCAACGTGCTAAATACATGTTTAAATCAGCTGCGTTAGAGCTCATTACAGTGTACGAAAACTTACAACGAGCCATGAATCAATCTCCGGATTATGAGAGTTTAAAAAATGGCCTTGAATTAGTGATCACAGGATTTAATGGTGTCCTTCAAAAAGAAGGGGTCATCAAGATTGAAGCATTACACCAACCTTTCAATCCTGAATACCATCAGGCATTGATTGTGGAAGAGAGTGATGAGCATCCTGTGGATACCGTCATTGAAGTATACCAAGAAGGATTTATGTTGAAAGATCGATTATTACGCCCTAGTATGGTGAAAGTAAGCAAAGAAAAAAAGGAGAACAACCATGAGTAAAATTATCGGAATTGACTTAGGAACCACCAATTCCTGTGTCGCAGTATTGGAAGGTAAAGATGTAGAAGTAATCACAAACCCAGAAGGAAATCGTACAACACCTTCAGCGGTTGCATTTAAAAATGGTGAGAAGATTGTTGGTGAATCCGCTAAACGTCAAGTGGTCACCAATAAAGAATCCGTTTTATCCATTAAACGTCACATGGGTTCTGATAAGAAAGTAACCCTTGAAGGCAAAGAGTATACTCCACAAGAAATCTCTGCGATGATTCTGCAACACTTAAAGAAATACGCAGAAGACTATTTAGGTGAAAAAGTAACCCGTGCTGTCATCACTGTGCCTGCATACTTTAATGATGCACAACGTCAAGCAACTAAAGATGCGGGTAAAATTGCTGGTTTAGAAGTGGAACGTATCATTAACGAACCAACTGCCGCAGCATTAGCCTTTGGGATTGATAAAACAGATAAAGAACAGAAGATTTTAGTGTATGACCTAGGGGGTGGAACCTTTGACGTTTCCATTCTTGAACTCGCGGATGGAACTTTTGAAGTGCTTGCCACTGCTGGAGACAACCTCTTAGGTGGGGATGACTTTGATGATGTCGTGGTGGATTATCTTGTTGATTTATTTAAGAAAGAAAACGGCATTGATCTTAAAGCTGATCGTATGGCGTTACAACGTTTAAAAGAAGGAGCTGAGAAAGCGAAGAAAGAATTGTCTTCAACCCTTCAAACACAAATCTCATTACCATTCATTTCTGCTGGTCCATCAGGTCCATTGCACATTGAAACCGTATTAACCCGTGCGAAATTTGAAGACATGACCCGTCATTTATTGGATCGTACTGTGAATCCAGTGCGTCAAGCGCTTAAGGATTCTGGCTTAACTAAGAATGATATTCACCATGTTTTACTCGTTGGTGGATCAACACGTATGCCAGCGGTCGTTGAACTCATTAAACGTGAGTTAGGAAAAGAGCCAAACAAATCGGTAAACCCAGATGAAGTGGTTGCGATTGGTGCAGCCATTCAAGGTGGGGTGATTTCTGGTGATGTGAAAGATGTACTTCTTCTTGATGTCACTCCATTATCATTAGGAATCGAGACCATGGGTGGAGTGATGACTGTGCTTATTGAGCGTAATACAACCATTCCTACTTCAAAGAGCCAAGTGTTCTCAACAGCAGCGGACAATCAACCTGCAGTAGACATCAACGTCTTACAAGGTGAGCGTCCAATGGCTCAAGACAATAAGTCTTTGGGTAACTTTAAGTTGGATGGTATTGCACCAGCTCCACGTGGTGTTCCGCAAATTGAAGTCACCTTTGACATTGATGTGAATGGTATTGTTCATGTTTCTGCTACAGATAAAGGTACAAACAAGAAACAATCCATTACCATCACTAACTCTTCAGGCTTAAGTGATGAAGAAATCCAACGCATGGTGCGTGACGCTGAGCTTCATAAAGAAGAAGATGAAAAGCGTCGTGAGCAAATTGAACTTAAGAACAAAGCTGAGCAATTCATTCACCAAATTAATAAATCTCTTTCTGAAGAAGGGGCTAAGATTGATGCGAATCAAAAAGCAGAAGTTGAAAAACTTCGTGATGAACTTCAAGATGCAATCAACTCTAATAACACTGAAGTGTTAAAAGAGAAACTAGCAGCTTTAGAAGCGGCTGCTCATGCGATGAGTCAAAACATGTATCAAGATCAAGGTAACGCTTCATCATCCAATGATGATGTGGTGGATGCTGATTTTACTGAGAAGAACTAAAGAACTGTTGAGGAGGACTTATGACCAATAAGAAAGACTTTTATGATGTACTTGGGGTGAGTCGCTCCGCGAGTGATGCTGAGATCAAAAAAGCTTACCGCTCCTTAGCGAAGAAATATCATCCTGATATGAATAAAGAAGCTGGAGCGGAAGCGAAGTTTAAAGAGATTCAAGAAGCCTATGATGTGCTCTCTGATCCTAGCAAGAAGGCTAAGTATGATCAATATGGTCATGCTGCTTTCGATCAACAAGCTGGATTTGGGGGAGGATTCAGTGGTGGATTTGATGATTTAAATGATTTATTTGGTTCTTTCTTTGGTGGTGGATTTGGGGGCCAACGTGCCCGATCCAATGGTCCAAGTAAGGGTCAAGATCGTTTCATGCAAATCAAAATTGATTTCATGGATGCGGTGTTTGGGAAGAAGGAAACGATTACCTTGGATGTGGATGAAGTGTGTGATACCTGCTTAGGAAGTGGGGCTCATTCTAAAGCTGATATTGGTGTGTGTGCAACCTGTCAAGGACGTGGACAAACCGTGACACAACAACGTACTCCATTTGGTGTCTTTCAATCAACCAATACATGTCCAACCTGTCAAGGGAGTGGAAAATCCATTAAAAAGAAATGTTCCAGCTGCTCAGGCAAAGGGTATGTTCGTAAACGCATGAGTGTGGATGTCAACATTCCTGCCGGCATTAACACAGGTCAGCAACTTCGTGTCAGTGGTAAAGGAGAACGTGGTAGTCAAGGGGGGCCTAATGGTGATTTATACATTGAGATTGCCGTGGCTAAACACAAGCACTTTGTGCGTGATGGCAAAAACATTTTCATTCAAGTGCCTATCTCCAATGTGGATGCAGCCTTAGGTACACATATCGATGTTCCTACCGTATATGGTGATGTTGAACTAACCATTCCATCAGGAACTCAGAGTGGAACTCAATTCAGATTAAAAGGAAAAGGCATTAAAGATTTAAGAAGTGATGTGAATGGGGATCAATTTGTGGAAGTTAAAATTGATATTCCGACAAAATTATCTAGAGAAGAAAAAGAAATGTATGAGAAGTTAAGAAAACTCTCATCTCAAAAAAGCGTATTTGATAAATTCAAAGACAGTTTCAAGTAACACTGCGGTGTTACTTTTCTTAAAAACATGACTTAGCACTCAATGTATTAGAGTGCTAAAATAGGAGGTAAAATCATGACACAACAACCATCTGCTTTATCATTGTATGGTAAAGATATTACTCAATTAGCTCAAAACAACAAACTGGAACCTGTGATTGGTCGCCACGAAGAGATAGCAAGAACCATTCAAATCCTTTCAAGAAAGACCAAAAACAATCCAATCCTCATTGGTGAACCAGGTGTGGGCAAGACAGCCATTGTAGAGGGCTTAGCAACTCGTATTATAAAGAATGATGTTCCGATTGGATTAAGAAATAAACGTCTTATCGAGCTTGATATGGGCTTACTCATTGCAGGAGCGAAGTATCGAGGTGAGTTTGAAGAACGTCTAAAAGCCGTGCTTGATGAAATTAATCAAGCACAAGGAAATATTATTTTATTCATTGATGAAATTCATACCTTGGTTGGAGCAGGTAAGAGTGATGGTGCAATGGATGCAGCTAACTTACTTAAACCCATGCTTGCTCGAGGAGAACTTCATTGTATTGGAGCGACAACGCTCAACGAATATAAACTTTATATTGAAAAAGATGCTGCATTGCAACGTCGTTTTCAAAATATTCTTGTGTCTGAAAGCAGTGTTGAAGATACGATTTCAATTCTTAGAGGTCTTAAATCACGGTTTGAAACATTCCATGGGGTAACAATTCTTGATGAAGCGCTTGTCAGTGCAGCCAAGTTATCTGATCGCTACATTGCAGATCGATACTTACCTGATAAAGCGATTGATTGCGTTGATGAAGCGTGTGCAACCATTAGAGTTGCTTTGGATTCCTCTCCTAAAGTACTGGATCATTTATCTCGAGAACTAATGCAGAAAGAGATTGAATTAAAAGCGATTGAAAGTGAAAGTCAAAAAGAAGACAAACGCGTGGTTGAGTTGAAAAAGAACATACAAGAGCTCAAACAACGAAAAGAAACGTTAAACCAAAAAGTAAAGACTGAACAAACGCACATTCAACACCTTCAGCAACTGAAAACCTCGCTTGAACAAGCTAAATTTGACAGTGAGAAGGCCAAGGAAGAAGGATTCTATGAGAAAGCAGCTCGTTTAGATTATGAAACCATTCCTCAACTTCAAAGACAGATTGATTCACTTCAATCTTCATTAAAGTTGGATGTGTATCATGATAAGGTGGATACTTTACTGATCGCATCCATTGTTTCTTCATGGACTGGGATTAGTGTGGATACGATGTTAACGCAGACTGAGTCGAAAGTGTTGAATTTAAAAGCTTATCTACAGACAGAACTCTTTGGCCAAGATGATGCTATTAAGCGCGTGAGTGATGTGATCCTGCGCTCAAAAGCTCAATTGGTTTCAAGTGATAAACCTTTGGGATCATTCTTGTTTCTTGGGGCAACTGGGGTAGGGAAGACCGCACTAGCCAAAGCCATTGCACGTTACTTGTTTGATTCAGAACAACATATGATTCGCTTCGATATGAGTGAATACATGGAATCTCACAGTGTAAGTAAACTTATTGGTTCTCCTCCAGGTTATATCGGTTATGAAGAAGGGGGACAACTGACACAACGTGTTAAACAGCATCCTTATTCGTTAGTATTGTTTGATGAAATAGAAAAAGCTCATCCTCAAGTTTTGAATGTATTACTTCAATTGTTGGATGAAGGTCATGTGCATGATTCTAAAGGAGTAAAAGTCTCGTTTAAGAATACGATTATCATGTTAACGAGTAACATAGGTTCCATGTATTGCCTTGATAATGAGCACTATAATCCTTCGAAAGCCATGCAAGAATTAAGAATGTCTCTTAAACCAGAACTTTTAAATCGAATTGATGACATCATTGTGTTTAATCCACTTTCCATTCATCAAGCCAATTTGATTGTTAAGAAAGCCATTGGGAAAACACATCAAAAACTGATTGATCGTGGAATTACACTTCATGTGGAAGATGAGGTCGTTGAATGGATCGCTCAAAATACATTTTCTCAAGAATACGGTGCACGTGCTATTGAGCGAGGTGTCATTCAATACATCGAAAATCCTCTTTCTTTCCAATTATTGACCTCAAATGCACGTTTGTTTAATGCGAGGTTAAAAGAGGGTGAAATCATCATTGAACCCCAGTTGTCTTACGATAATGGGTAGTGTAGAATAAGAACTGTTAGGAGTTCAATGATATGAGTAATACCCATCGTGCTTTTGAGATTTTGAAGATTTTACGCATTCATAGTGATGAAGAGCATCCTTTAACCTTTGAAGATATTCGTCAAAGATTAATCGAGAAAGAATTGGATTTGAATCGAAAAACGTTTTATGCGGACATTGCCCGCTTAAGAGAAGTGGGACATACCATTCATACAGCACGTTCCAACAACTTTGGCTACTATATTCAATCTGAACCTTTCAGCTTTGCTCAAGCTAAGTTGCTTGTGGATGCAATTCAATCCTCTCGATTTATCTCGAAAGACATGAGCAATGAACTCATTGACCATATCGCTTCATTAACCTCAACCTATCAAGCTGGTCAACTCAAATCCAGACTGTATGTGGATGAAAGAAGCAAGACGCTTAACAAATCAGTCTATACCACCGTTGATCGCATCCAAAATGCAATCACTAAGAATAAGAAAATCCGCTTTAGATATGTGGATACAGTTCTCAATACCAAACATGAGCGCGATCGTCGTTTCCGACATGAAGGCGCATTTTATGTCGTGTCTCCCTACATGCTTGTGTGGGGTGAGGATAACTATTATTGTGTTGGACATCATGAACAACGCGATACCCTCTCCAACTTTAGAATTGATCGTATGGACAACGTGGTCATGATCAATGAATCACGTATTCCACTCAGTGTTGCTTCTAAAGATCCTCAATTCAATCTTTCCAAATACGCCCAAAGCATCTTTGCGATGTTTAGAGGGTACACCACACAAGTGGTCCTGCATGCGGATATGGATGTGTTATCTGCTTTCTCTGATCGTTTTGGTGCTTCTGCGAAGTATAAGCGTCTCAGTGAACAACGCTTTGAAATGAGTGTTCAAGTTGAGGTATCGCCACCATTCTTTTCATTCTTGTTTCAATTTGCAGATAAGGTGACATTAATATCACCAAATCAAACTGTGAAAGAATTCAAAGAACACGTAGAAAAAACATTAAATCAATACAAATAATGGTCATCCTCGGATGACCATTTCTTTTAAATTGAAGTTGAATAATACTCGTAAATCATCTTAACAACAACATCCTCTTCAAAGACAAATGTCACTTTTAGATATCCAAAGTAGCGATTCAATAAGAAACCTTCTTCATTACTGATGTAGTAAACCCATCGCTCTTCTTCACTAAAATGCATAGGAAATAAGCCATTGTTGTTTTCAACATCAGGTTGCCCTAACAGGTAAATCAGATCTTGTTTGGTTAATCCCACTTTAACCTGATTATTCAATGAATAAGTTGAATCTGTAAACTCATAAGTATATTTCTGGGTGAAAGCACTCCATTCAAAGGTGACATTCAGACCATTTAACTCATAAACAGCCTTAGTCATTGAATCCTCTTCTTCATTGGGTTTTAATGCGACACTTGGATTTAATTGTTGACCAATGTCTTTGAAATCGTTATTAAGATCAAT
>CAYSNT010000004.1:0-19393 GCA_964432505.1 uncultured Erysipelothrix sp. | reverse complement strand
CCAAAACGAGACATTCAAAAAGTGAATGCGTTATTAAAATAATCTTATGACAAGTTGATTCATCAACTTGTTTTTTTTAAGTATGAATTTGATACAATAGATTCATGAAACACATTAGATTCAAAACTAATCGCTTTAATACTCATTCTCGTAAGTATGATAGTATCAAGTCGCAACAATATCCATCTGACACATTACCCATGTGGGTTGCGGACATGGATATTGAAGTAGATGAGCGTATACTTCAAGGTCTTCATGATTATTTGGATGAAAAGATCCTAGGTTATGCTTTAGAGACCCAAGAGTACACGCAAAGTATTCAGCATTATCTAAGACGACGTCATGATTTAGAAGTGGAATGTTCATGGGTTGTCACCACACCCAATGTGGTCAGCAGTATCAATGCTTGCATATTAGCACTCACTCAACCGAAAGAAAGTGTGCTTGTGCTTGAACCGGTTTACATGCCTTTCTTCAAGAGTGTAGAAGCTGTAGGAAGACAGGTTGTGTTTTCATCCTTAGTGGATACACCCGCTGGATACATGATGGATTTAGCTGATATCGAAGCTAAGGTGAAAGCACATGATGTGAAAATGGTACTGTTTTGTTCACCTCATAATCCTGTGGGTCGAGTTTGGCGAGAGGATGAAGTACGTCCTTTCTTAGAACTGATGAATCGTTATCATGTCATCGTAGTCAGTGATGAGATTCATATGGATTTTATGTTTAAAGGACATCACCATCTTCCACTCATGAAGTTCGATCCTCATGTCATCATGTTGATGTCAGCCTCAAAAACGTTCAATTTAGCGTCAACTCATGTTTCGCAAATGATTGTTCAAGATCGTGTGATTCGCAAGAAGATTAAATCACTGTATTCACAATTAGGCTTGTTTCATCATCATGAATTTGGAATACGAGCCACTACTATTGCCTATTCACACTGTGATGACTACATTGATGAGTTGTGTGAGGTGATAGAAAGTAATGTCAATCTTGTTAAGGAGGCATTGAAAGATTCACCTGTTCAAGTGACTCCGATTGAGGGAACGTATCTGGTATGGTTAAATGTAAAGTGTGTGGGTTTACCGACAGCCATCATTCAAAAAAGACTGATTCAAGAAGCATCCTTATGGTTACATGATGGGTCTATTTTTGGACCAACAGGAGAAGGTTACTTGAGAATGAATGTTGCGACTTCACCCCAAGTGTGTCTTGAGGCGTGTCATCGATTAAAATCATGGTTAAAAGGAGAAATGCATGAATCAAAATCATCTGTTTAAAGCTCTAGGTATTTTGCTTGTTTTGGTTGGACTTTATGTGTTTGTTCGCTATGTTTTGATTTGGTTAATGCCATTTTTCATTGCTTTTATACTTGTGTCACTCCTTCAACCACTGATTAAGTCATTGCACCATAATGCGAAGCTTAAAATGAGCCATGCGGCATTGATTGTCATGATTTCCTTTTATGTCTTGGTGTTGAGCACGGTTGGGATTGGTTTGTTTGAATTACTGAATCAATCCGCTTCTATTTTGTTGGAATTCCCGGTTTGGATCAGTGAAGTGGTCCTTCCTTCACTGATTGATGTAGTTCAACAAGCAGAACGTTTATTGTTCAGCTATATGCCTAATATGTCAGTGGATACTTTTGAACCAATATATCGTTTGTTGGAATCATCAGAAAGTTTACTTGTGGCATTGACTCCTAATCTGTTGGTGATTGCCCAAAGCATGATCACTCGTATTCCAGCCTTTCTTATTTCTACGATTTTAACGATTGTGATTTCTATGTTCTTAGCTATTGATTTTGACATGATTAAGGCCTTTGTTTGGCATCAATTGAATAAAGATGTTCAACAATTTTTAATTCATTTCAATCATAAGTTTGCTTCCACCGTTTTTAAAATGGGACGTTCGTATGCTTTGATTTTAAGTGTTACCTTCATTCAACTGTTCATTGGTTTAATGATTTTAAGAGTGGAGTTTGCTTTTTGGATTGCGTTTAGTATTGCCCTTTTTGATATCCTTCCAGTGGTAGGGACTGGTGGAATAGTCTTACCTTGGGCAATTATTTCATTGGTTTATGGGAATACGTATTTAGGGGTTGGATTATTTATCCTTTATGGAGTCATAACAGTCGTAAGACAAATCGTGGAACCTAAAATTATTGGTGATCAAGTGGGGTTGCATCCCATTGTCACCATCCTTTCCATGATCCTTGGTGTTAATCTTTTAGGGGTCGTTGGACTCTTTGGATTTCCAATCGTGATTTCAATTTTAGTGAAGCTTCAAGAAGAAGGAAAGTTTAAATGGTTTAAGCCATTGAACTCAAGCAAAGAAGTTTGAAATTAAGTAATCCGTATGATAAAATGACGCTTGAAGGAGATAAGAACTCATGAAAAAATATCAATGCACAGCTTGCGAATACATCTATGATCCAGAACTTGGTGATCCTGATAGTGGAATTGAACCAGGAACTGCGTTTGAAGACATTCCAGATGATTGGTACTGCCCACTTTGCGGTGTAGCCAAAGATTTTTTTGAACCAATCGACTAATGTTTAATGACACAATCTAAGGATTGTGTTTTTCATGAAAAGGAGAAACCATGAATCCAATAGTAACCATCACTACCAATCATAATGAAGTGATTGTCTGTGAATTATTTCCAGAAGTTGCCCCAATCAGTGTCTCTAACTTTGTTAGTTTAATCCAACAAGGTTTCTACAATAACCTTATTTTCCATCGTGTTATCCCTGGTTTCATGATCCAAGGAGGCTGTCCATTAAAGAATGGAACAGGTGGTCCTGGGTATGGAATTAAGGGTGAGTTTAAAATGAATAAAATTGAAAACAATTTAAAACACACACGAGGTGTGTTATCCATGGCTCGTGCCATGCATCCTGATAGTGCAGGATCTCAGTTCTTTATCATGCATCAAGATGCTCCGCACTTGGATGGTCAGTATGCAGCCTTTGGACAAGTGATTTCAGGATTAGAAGCAGTTGACCGCATTGCGAAAGTACAACGCTCACCTCAAGATCGTCCTCATGAAGAACAAAGTATGGTGAGTGTTAAAGTTGAACTTAATGGCTTTGAGCCTTTATCTTTTGAAAAACTACCTCGATAATTTAACTGACAATTAATAGATTAATTTATCAAAATCATGTATTGTGGAAGAGAGGTGAACTTATGTTAAAGATTGGATTTATATGTATACACAACTCATGCCGTTCACAAATGGCAGAAGGATGGGCTAAACATTTAGCTCAAGGCAAAGTTGAAGTCTACTCAGCAGGGACAGAAGACTATCCTGAAGTGAAACCAATGGCACGTCAAGTCATGGAAGAAGCAGGAGTCGATATGAGTGAGAACCACCCAAAACTATTATCAGATATTCCGTCCTCATTAGATATTCTTATCACAATGGGTTGTGGAGTTGAATGTCCTTATGTTCCTACACGCTTTAGAGAAGACTGGGGATTAGTGGATCCTTCAGGTGGACCTATCGAGGGTTTCAGAGAAACCAGAGATATCATTAAATCTCGTGTTGAAGACTTGTTTAAATCCATTGAAGCAGGTACATTATTCAAAGATGCATGATCCCATGCATTTTTTTCTTGTATGGATACTCAAGGTTTGTTATTCTTAGTATGAGGTTTACTATGGAAACACTAACAACACAAAGACTAATATTACGGCCGTTTAAGCTCAGTGATGCGGCCGATGAATTTGAATTTGCCTCTTTAGAAGAGGTTGGATTTAATGCAGGATTTAAACCCCATGTCACCATCGAAGATAGTGAAAAGATCATTGCGAGTTTTATAGCTCAAGATGAAGTGTGGGCCATTGAACATAAAGCCACAGGAAAAGTCATTGGAAGCATTGGACTTCATCCAGACAGTTTGAGAAAAGACATGAACACCAAAGAAATTGGATATGTTTTATCCCCAAAATTTCAGAAGCAAGGTCTCATGTTAGAGGCGGTAGAAGCAGTGGTGGATTTTGCTTTCAATAAGCAAAACTTATCGCTATTGGCAGCTAATCATTTTTCATTCAATGAATCCAGTAAGCGAGTAATTCTTAAGGCTGGATTTAACTATGATGGTGTGATTCGTCGTGCACGTTGCTTATACGAAGGCACGAAAGTGGATCTCATGATCTATTCATTAGACAAAAAGAAATATTTCAATAAGAAGGAGAAAGAGTGATGAAATCCATTGTTTTATTATGTTCCGCAGGAATGAGTACAAATTTACTCCTTAAGAAAATGAGATTAGCCGCAGAGGAGTTTGGGGTTGATGTTGAGATTCAAGCATTACCACTTACTTCTGATACCAATGCTTTTAAAGAAGCGGATGTTGTACTTGTTGGACCACAAATTCGCAGTGAACTGTCTCGTCTTCAAAGTGTATGCCATGGTCAAGTTGAAGCGATCAATGTGGTTGACTATGGTACTTTGGATGGAGAAAAAGTATTAGCACACGCGTTAAGACTTTTGGGAAACAGCAATGAATAATGAACTACAAGCTTTAAAAATCATTACTGAAGTAGGATCAGCGCGAAGTTACTTCATCGAAGCAATCCGATGTGCAAAAGGCAATGATTTTGAAGGTGCACAACACAATCTTGATTTAGGTGATCAGCATTACATAGCAGGTCATCGTGAACACACTCATCTTGTGGTTCAGGAATCTAAAGGTGAGGGAGTGGATATGACGCTTTTACTGACGCACGCTCAAGATTTACTGATGAGTGCTGAAGCATTTAAAATTCTAGCAACTGAATTCATTGATTTATATAAACATATTCATCAAAGACACTAACGTGTCTTTTTCTTTAGACACGATTTGATTGACTTTGATTGATTTTGTGTGAAAATAGTGTGAATTATGAAAAATTTGTTGACATTGATTCATTAGTTGATATTATATGACTATAAACAATCAAAAATAATCAAAATAATACAAATTCACTCATTAAGGAGAACACTATGTTGACAAAAGAACTCATTGTATTAGATTGCAAGGCCACAACAAAATTAGAGGTTATTGAATCACTTGCTCAATTAGCGTTTAAACAGGGTAAAGTCAATAATCCAGAAAAATTTGTTAAAGCTGTATTAGCTAGAGAAGCTGAGTATTCAACAGGTGTTGGATTTAATATCGCAATCCCACATGGGAAAGATGATTCAATCCTTGAACCCGTTTTATTGTATGCAAAAGTAAACAACGTAGATTGGCAATCCATGGATGACCAACCTGTTAAAGCTGTTTTTATGATTGGTGTACCAGGTGAAAGTGAAGGTCAGATTCACTTACAAATATTGGCAAAACTTTCACGTTCGTTAATGAAAGAAGAATTCAGGCAATCATTATTTGATGCTAGCTCAATTGAGGATGTCCTAACATTATTTTCAAGTTTATCGATTTAAAAAGAATAAAGGAGGTCATATTATGCTTGCAACACAACGACGTGCATTAATACTTGAACTTATAACGAAAAATCAGTTCATTTCAGTTAACGAACTTTCAGTTCAACTTGATGCATCAGAGGCAACCATTCGGCGTGATTTAACATCATTGGAGTTAGAAGGTAAATTAGAGCGAACACATGGTGGGGCGTCTGCAATTGGTACTGTTAAAGTCGAAGAAAGAATGGATGATAGACAATCTCTAAATATTTATGAAAAAACTCAGATTGCTCACAAAGCGTTTAATATGCTTAAGGATTATCACACTATTATTCTTGATGCTGGATCTACAACACAATTGTTAGCACGATTGATTGGTGAATCTAATTTGCATTTAACAATCATTACAAATGCAATTAATCATTTTCCAGAGCTCATTAAAAATCCTAATGTGGAATGCTATCTAATTGGTGGGAAAATACGATCTACAACACTAGCCTGTGTTGGTTCACTTGCCATATCTAGTCTTCAACGATTTAAAGCTGATATTGCCTTTTTAGGAGTTAATGGTATTTCATTGAAAGGAGAGTTCACCACCGCTGATGTTGAAGAATCTTTAATGAAACGAGCCATGCTTGAACATGCAAACACTGTGGTTGTTCTTTCAGATCATAGTAAGTTTAATCGTCAATGGTTTAGTGTATTCGCTTTGGCTCATGAAATTGATCATTTGATTTGTAACCAAGGTGGTGATCAAACTTTCATAAGTGATTTACAGGACAATACACAGTTGAATATCAGTGTAGTAGGGTAGAAATTTATGATTCTAACTATAACTATTAATCCTGCTATTGATAAAACAATTATCGTTGATACCTTAAAGGTGAATGAAGTGAATCGCGTAATATCATCTCGAGAAGATTTGGGGGGTAAAGGAATAAATGTTTCAAAAATACTATCAAAACTAAATGTTCCAACCATAGCTTGTGGTTTCATTGGTAGTCGAAACTATGCAAAGGTATCTCAGTTTGTTGATAATGAGGCACTCGCAACAGATTTTGTTTTAGTTGATGCAACAACACGCACAAACACGAAAATTGTAGAACTATCTACACAATCAACAACGGATATTAATGAACCTGGATTTGAAGTTACAAAAAAAGAGGTTAGTCAGTTAAAAACCTTAATCTCTAGTATTGCCTCTGAAGTGGATATGGTTGTTTTTTCAGGATCACTTTGCCAAGGTATGTCACTCGAGTACTATGGTCAACTCATTCAATGTGCAAAAGAAAAAACTCAGGTGGTTATCGACGCTGAGAAATCAGCCTTAAAAGAAGCTTTACGTCACTCCCCATTATTGATTAAACCTAATGTGAGTGAACTTGAAGGATTGTTAAATGAGAAACTTGATACTGAAGATAAGCTGATGAAAGCAGCATTGCAATTAATGAATGATTCAAATACGAAAATGATGTTGTTATCAAATGGATCACAAGGATCATACTTCATATCTCTTGAGAGAATCATAAAAGCCGATGCACTTAAAGTGAATGTTAAAAGTAGCGTGGGTGCAGGAGATTCCATGTTAGCCGGGTTTATTTCGGAATTGAACAAGTCTAATAATATTGAAGAAGCGTTAAGAATTGCCACCGCTTGTGGAGCGTGTGCTGTTTCTCAGGAAGGTACACAATCATTCACAATGAGTGAAGTGATTAATATAAAAAACAATGTCAAACTAACAGATTTGACAGGGAGGTATTTATGAAAGTTTTAGGAGTTACAGCATGCCCAACTGGTATTGCTCACACCTACATGGCAGCAGAAGCCATTGAACAAGCCGCAAAACGATTAGGTTATGAAGTGAAAGTAGAAACACGAGGTTCAGTAGGAGTCGAAAATGAACTAAGTAGCGATGATATCGCAACCGCAGATGTGATTGTTCTTGCTTGTGATACCACAGTGCCCACAGATCGATTTATTGGGAAAAAACTCATTTCCGTTGGAGTCTCAGATGCAATTAAACGAGCTCAAGAAATCATTGAAACAGGATTAGAAAAACCGGCTTTTGATGGTGTTCTAGTATCAGAGAAAGCAGTTAAAAAAACCAAGGATGGTGAGGAGTCACAAAGTCTATTTTCAAAACTCTTTGGCAAGAAATAAATAAGGGATAACTACAATGATGACCGCAATCATCATCGTATTGAACCATAAATAGAAGAAAGGGAAAGATATGAAATCTAATTCAATTTATAAGCATTTAATGAGTGGTGTATCGTACATGATTCCATTTGTTGTTGCAGGCGGTATTGCTATCGCTATCTCCTTCGCGTTTGGTTATGACGCGTTTCAGACTGAAGGCACATTGCCTGCGTACTTAATGTCCATTGGAGGTGGCGGTGGATTCGCCTTAATGGTTCCGATTCTTGCAGGATACATTGCTTATTCCATCGCTGATCGTCCAGGTCTTGCACCAGGGATGATTGGTGGGGTGATTGCTGGTAACATCGGTTCTGGCTTCCTAGGGGGAATCGTTGCAGGTTTCTTGGCAGGTTATGTCGTCTTAGCCATTAAGAAATACATTGTTTTACCAAAATCTTTACAAGGTATTATGCCTGTACTTATTATTCCAGTATTTGCTTCACTCATTGTTGGTCTAACACTATTTTATGTTTTAGGAACACCTATGGCAGTTGTAAATAAAGCTGTTGCAGATTTCTTAAGTTCACTCTCTGGTGGTAGTGCTATTGTTCTTGGATTACTTCTAGGGACAATGATGGCATTTGATATGGGAGGCCCTGTCAATAAAGCAGCATATGCATTTGGAACATCAACACTTGTTGCAGGACAAGGCTCTGCTGTTATGGCTGCTGTCATGGCAGGGGGAATGGTTCCTCCATTAGGAATTGGACTTGCAACATTCTTGTTTGCAAAGAAATTCACTGAAGACCAAAAAGAAGCAGGTAAAGCTGCTGTCGTATTAGGAGCTAGTTTTATCACTGAAGGAGCAATTCCTTTTGCTGCAGCAGATCCAGGACGTGTTTTACCATCTATCATGGTTGGAGGTGCTGTCGCTGGTGCTATCTCTATGGGATTAGGAGCAACATTAGCAGTACCACATGGTGGAGTATTCGTATTATTCGCAGTAACAAATATCTTGCAATACGTTATTGCAATCCTAGCAGGAACAGTTGTTACGGCTGGCTTGCTTGGAGTATTAAAGAAAGATATTGCTTAATGAATCATCAAGATGTCTTGCGGGGCATCTTTTCTTTTGATAATGTTAATGTGAGGTTACTTATGAAAACAATTGCACTTAATCCATCCCTATCTGTATCACACCTTATTCAAGGCATGATGAATGTCACTAGAGAACGATTTTCGCCTAAAGAGGTGATGGAACTTATCACTCATCGTCTAGACCATGGTATCACTACCTTTGATACTGCTCAAATCTATGGATTAGGAGACAACGAGAAACTTATCGGTGAAGCTCTTAATCTTAATCCATCCTTAAAACAATCAACCGAGTGGATAACCAAGACAGGGATAAACTACCCAAAACATTCAACCGATATTTGGCACTATGATACTCGATATCAATCCATTATCCATGCTTGTGAAGCAAGCCTACAACACCTGGGTTTAAAATCCATTGACATCTATCTAATCCATCGTGAAGACCCTCTTATTGATCATGAGGCCTGTGCAAAGGCTTTGGATGAATGTGTTAATAAAGGATACATTCGCTCCTATGGGGTATCCAATTTTGATCCTATTAAGTTTGAAGCTTTACAAAGTCATACCCAACACCCTCTTATTACCAATCAGATTGAATACCATTTAGATTGTTTTGAACATATTGATAATGGTAACTTTGATCTTTTTCAAAAACATCGCATTCATCCTTTGATTTGGTCTCCATTAGCACAAGGTCGATTGATGCAATCGCAAGATCTTGAATATCAAAAACTAAGAGAAACAGTGCTTGATTTGGCTGACAAGTACCATACATCACCTGAAGGAATTGCCTTAGCCTTTGTGATGCATCATCCAAGTCAACCTGTTCCCATTATAGGAACAACACAAGCATCACGGTGTGAACATTTAATTGAAAGTACCAACATCATCCTAAACCATCAAGATTGGTATAAACTGTACACTGCTCATCCACAACGAAGACTAAGATAAGAAAGACGCTCATTTGAGCGTCTTTGCGTATACGTAGGCATCTTGACCATAAACATCATATCCCACAATGAGGGGTAAATCTTTGACCACCAGTTTTTTAATGGATTCAGGGCCTAAATCTTCATAGGCAATAACTTCAGAAGATTGAACACATTGTCCTAAATAAGCACCAGATCCACCAATAGCCAATAAATAGACCGCGTGATGATCACGGAATGATTCTAACACTTCAGTTGAGCGATAACCTTTCCCAATAATGGCTTTCACACCATGATGGAGTAGAGTGGGGGTATAGACATCCATTCGTGAAGAGGTTGTTGGACCAGCAGATCCAAATTTGAGATGAGGTGGAGTAGGACTAGGTCCTACATAGTAAATCACTGCTCCATTCAAATCAAAGGGAGGAGTGCCTGCAGCTATGTCTTTCACAAGACGCTGATGTGCAGCATCTCTTGCGGTATACAGTTCTCCTGAAAAAAGAATGAAATCTTTCGCATGCAGCTGATCTAAATCTTGGTCATTAAGGGGTGTTTTTAACGTAATCATAGTTTAATATGAACATGGCGTGTCATATGACAGTTGATGTTGACTGCAACAGGAAGTCCTGCAATGTGAGTTGGGGCAGTCTTAATGAACACATCAATCGCCGTTGTCTTTCCTCCTAATCCTTGTGGTCCAATACCAGAAGCATTAATCTTCTCTAACCAATCTTGTTCAAGTTGAGCGTATCGAGGATCATGGTTTCGCTCACCAACTTCATTGAAGAGGGCTTGTTTTGCTAACAGTGCTGCTTGATCCATGGTGCCACCAATGCCCACTCCCACCACCATGGGAGGGCATGCATTAGGTCCTGCTGTTAGTACGGTATTAATGACGAAATCTTCAACTCCCTTAAGTCCATGAGCAGGCGTTAACATGGCCAATTTTGACATGTTTTCACTGCCAAATCCTTTAGCACTAAGTAAGATTTCACAACGATCATCATGACTCATTTCAATGTGCACCACTGCAGGGGTATTATCTTGAGTATTTACACGCTCTAGTACGGGATCTTTCACAATGGATTTTCTTAGATAGGCTACATCATAGGCTTCTTTCACCCCTTCATTAATCATGTCAATGACATAATCTCCTTCAAGATGAACGTGTTGACCTAGTTTGAGAAAGATAACCACCATTCCAGTATCTTGACACATAGGGATGTGTTCCTTAGAAGCCAATTCTGAGTTTTCTAGCAACACTTTTAGAATCGCTTTTCCTACACCCATTTCTTGATTCATGTAATGAGTGATGGCTTCTTCCATCGGTTTAGAGTAACGAAACTGAATGTCTTGACAAGCTTGAAATACAGCTTGTTTTATGGCTTGTGTGTTAATCACTCTCATGGTTTTGATCCTTTAATCTGGCTTGAAGGAGTTGTTTTCCTGCAATCCCAGGTCGTGTTAATGATTTAGGTTTTAAAATGATGTTTAAATCTTTCTCACTCAATAAACCACTCTCCAAAATCACATCTCTTAGTTTTCGTTGTTCAATAAGAGCTTTTTGAGCAATCAGTGAGGCATTGGCATAACCAATGTGTGGAGCAACTGCGGTAATGTTTCCGATTGAGGATTCAACCATGTCTTCACATCGTGCTTTATTGGCAGTTACACCATCAATTAAATTGATTCTTAAGGTGTCACATGCATGAGTGAGTGTTTCAATGGATTCAAACATTTTGTAAAACATAACAGGTTCAAACACATTGAGTTCAAGTTGTCCTGCTTCAGCGGCTTTAAGGATGGTCACATCATTACCAAAAACATTAAAACACACTTGATTGACCACTTCAGCAATTACAGGGTTCACTTTACCTGGCATGATGGATGAACCTGGTTGTTTTTGTGGTAAATTGATTTCATTGAATCCTGCTAAAGGACCTGATGCCATAAGGCGCAAGTCATTGCTCATTTTTGATAAGTTAACGGCACACGTTTTAAGTGATGATGACGCCCAAACAAAGACATCCACATTACGGGTGCTATCCACTAAATCTTTTGCACTGGTAAGGGTAATACCACACACTTTAGATAATTCTTTGACAATAATGCGTTTGTAATTCTCATCAGCGTTTAAGCCTGTCCCAACAGCAGTGGCTCCCATGTTCACGGATTTAAGATCATTAAATGCGATTTTGATGCGTTTAATGTCTCGTCCAATGGACGTAGCGAATGCTTTGAACTCTTGACCTAATTGAATTGGAACGGCATCCTGTAAATGAGTGCGCCCCATCTTAAGAACATCTTCAAACTCTTCACTCTTTTTAAGTAATGACACTTGAAGTAAACGTAATGACTCTAGCAAATCAGCCACCAAGAATAGGGAGGCTAAGCGACCTGCACTTGGATAGACATCGTTTGTGGATTGACCGAAATTGAGATGATCATTGGGATGAATGTACTCATAACTGCCTAAAGGAAAATGAGCCAGTTCATTGGCGCGATTGGCGATCACTTCGTTCACATTCATGTGAGCGGATGTTCCTGCTCCTCCTTGAATTGCATCTGTGATGAAATGATGGTTTAATTGTCCATCAATGACTTCTTGGCAGGCGATTTGAATATAGTGAAATCGTTTCTTGTCAATGAATCCCACCTTATGATTTGAACTGGTTGCGGCAAGTTTGATCATGCCTAAAGCTTTAATCATCATAGGATGAATTGGTTTTAAAGTGATTGGAAAGTTGGAAAGAGCACGTACAGTTTGAGCCCCATAATAAGCTTCTTTGGGAACCTCGACATACCCTAATGAATCTTTTTCTAAACGTGTCATTGAAATGTACCTCAGGTAGTGTTATTGTATCACTTTTAAACCATTCTTTTAAGGGTGTATGATATAATCATCCTATGAATTCACAAAGTATTAAAAAAACCAGTTCATTGTTGTTTTTGTTTGTCCTATTCTTCTTTGAACTGATTGCGGCTAACTTAGCTCATCCAGCGACTCCTACCCTCATTGTGGAGCGTGGATTACCCTCTTCCACATTTGGATTGGCTTTTGCGGCCATGTCATTAGGAAGCTTTTTATTTTCTCCACTTTGGGCATACCTTAATGATCGTATTGGTCGTGTTCATGTTTTTGCTTTAGGTTGCTATGGATATGCCTTTGGCCAATTATTATTCTTGCTTGCCAATCAGTTATGGTTGATTGTCTTAGCTCGTTTCATTGCGGGAAGTTTTGTGGGAGGGGTCATGATGACGCAGTTAGTCCTCATCCTCGATCATTCACATGCCAGTGATCGTGCTATGAACTTATCGATTCATGCTACCTTGTTTACCTTAGGAGGTGCATCCGGTTACTTGATTGGTGGTTTTCTAGCAGATGTTGATTTAAATCTTTTGTTCATCATTCAAATTATTGGTTTAGCACTTGTTGGTGTATTCATGCATGTGTTTTTTAAAGGTATTGATGTTAGTTCAATCCAAGAGAAATCATCCTCACTGAATCCACTTCGATTTTTTAAAGTTGTGATTAAAATTAAACCTGCTGAGTTTCTATTTTTCATCTTCGTTGTTTTACTGTCCATGATGGGAACCGTGGCTTTTGATCAGATCTTTAACTTTTATCTTAAAGATCAACTTGCTTTTCCTGCTTCCATGAATGGAATACTTAAAGCAGGGTTTGGAGTTCTTTCCTTAGGTGTTAACATTACCCTTGGAAGAGCGATCATTCAACGAAAATGGTTTAAACTTCCACTCATGGTGGTCTTAAGTTTGACGTCAATCATCGCACTAGTATTTGCTTTCAATCGTGATATTAACCTCTTTCTTGTATTATCGATTCTTTTCTTCATTCTTAATTCGCTTTACTTAATTTTAGTGCAAGTGTACTCAGGATCCATGAGTCGATTTGCATCCAACGCCAGTGTCATGGGACTTTACAATGCGATACGCTCTTTAGGAATGGTATTTGGTAGTTTCTTTGCGGGGGCACTGTATCAGAACAGTATTCCGTCGTCATTTGTGTATACCAGTGCAACATTATTCCTCGCTTCACTGTTTTTCATTCTCGCGATTCAACAAAAAAAGGTATAATGGTTTTAAGGAGGGGACAGTATGTTGACATGTGAATACATTGGGCATAGTGGGTTTATTTTTGAAACATCCAAGCACATTTTATTTTTTGATGTGGCAAAAGGAGTGATTCCTCAACACTACATCAATTCAGATAAAGAGAAGACGATTTTCATTTCTCATCATCATTGCAATCATTTTAATCGCAACATTACCGCTTTGAAAGAGAGAATCATCGCATCCTTGGATGTTCCACTTAAAGGGATATCCAATGTCTTCTTTGTGATGGAATCAGATACCATCTACAGTCATGATTTGAAGATTAAAGTCTTTGGTTCTACTGATGAAGGAGTAAGTTATCTTGTGGATACCCAAGAAGGAATCATCTTTCATGCAGGCGATTACAATGACTGGCATTGGAATCAAGAGGTGAGTGAAGAAGAGAGTGAATTATCTCATCTTAAATTCAAAGCGATACTTGAAGACATTAAAGGTCATGCCATTGATGTGGCCTGTTTTCCATGTGATCAACGATTAGGTCCTGATTACATACAAGGGCCGATTGAGTTCATTAAAGAGTTGCAACCCAAAGTGTTTGTTGCCATGCATCATCAACTCAATCAATCATTAGAAACCTTAACTCATCAAGCATTTGTTGTGAATCCAAGAATAAAACTGTTTATCCCCACCCAAGCCAATCAAAAAATTGAATTGCATCTTCAAAAGATGTCATTCAATCTTGAATAGAAAGAGGAGTTTATGAGTAACATAAAAGCATTCAATGGAAAGTTTCCACGCATTCATCCTACCGCCTTTATTCATCCAACTGCTGTAATTGTAGGAGATGTGGAAATTGGAGAACATGTCAGTGTATGGCCATATGCGGTCATTCGTGGTGATGGTCAACCCATCATCATTAAAGCTTATGCCAACATTCAAGATCATGTCATGATCCATGTCAGTCCAATTCATTCTGCGATTGTTGAAGAGTATGTCACAGTAGGACATCGTGCCATCATTCATGCTTGTCATATTAAGCACGATGTAATTGTAGGCATGGGTTCAACCATTCTCGATGGAGCTGTTGTTCAAGAAGAAAGTATTGTTGGGGCGAATGCCCTCATTAGTCCTGGTAAGGTGTTTCCACCTCAATCCATGATTTTAGGCATGCCAGCCACAAAAACACGTGACTTGTGTGAGAAAGACATCACCATGATTCGAGACAATGCGATGCATTATGCTGAAGTGAAGGAGCATTACCGTGATTAAAGCGATTTACTTTGATTGTGATGGAACGATTCTCAATACGTTAGAAGACATTCATGAAGCACTCAATAAGACACTAAAACATGTACAACGACCAATGGTTACACTTGAACAGACAAAAACCTATGTTGGTAATGGTTTAAAGAATTTAATGAAGAATGCTTTAGGTAAAGATGAAGTGGATGAAGAACTTGCCTTGTTTCATCATTACTACAGTCAAGATTTAATGGTCTACTCTCATCCTTATGAGGGCATTGTTGCGTTCTTAAAAGAATTGAAGTCATCTGGTTTTAAACTTGGAATGATTTCCAATAAAACAGATGAATATATTCAACGTATTGCTCAGCATTATTTTACTGATTTGTTTGATGTGGTGGTTGGAGAGCGTGATGATCTACAGCGTAAACCTCACCATGATATGTTGGATTACGCTTGTGAACATACAGGTGTTGTGCGTGAAGAAGTGATCTTTATCGGTGATTCAGTGGTGGATGCACAGTTTATCATCAATCATCAACTTCAAGGTGGAGTCATGTTGTATGGTTTTGAAGATCGCAATGCACTTTTGAAAACAGGACTACCATGCTTTGAAGATGTGAATGAATGTCGTCGATGGATTTTGTCGAAAACAACTGTTTGAATTTTCGGTGAAACCCCTTTCATTTAAGTGTGGATTTAAGTATAATGGTGGTGTAAAGAGGAATTCTATGGAACATCTTATCTTGATTGTGAGTCTTAATCATCATTAAAAACAACCGCTTTTGTGTAGACAATTGCGGTTTTTTATATAAAGGAGAATAAAGTATGAATAAGTTTGAATACATGGAAAAATACGGGTACGAACAGATCGTTTACATGTACGATCGCAATTCCGGTTTAAAAGGAGCGATTTGTATCCACAATACCACTTTGGGTCCTGCGTTAGGTGGAACGCGTGTTTGGGAATATGAAGCAGAAGATGATGCGATTTTAGATGTATTGCGTCTTGCACGTGGTATGACGAAGAAAGCAGCGTGTGCAGGATTAAATCTTGGTGGTGGTAAAGCTGTCATCATTGGAAATAGCAAAAAGTTGAGAACAGACACGGTTCGTCGTGAAGCATTCTGGCGTTCATTTGGTCGCTATGTTGACTCATTAGGTGGTCGCTATATCACGGCAGAAGATGTTGGAACAACTCCTGAAGACATGAGTTTAGTGAAGATGGAAACCAATCATGTGGTGGGTCTACCATCCACCAGTGGAGATCCATCTCCATTCACTGCTTATGGTGTGTATAAAGGCATAAAAGCAAGTCTTAAAGAAGTGTATGGTTCAGGAAAACTTGAAGGTCGCTGTGTTGCAATTCAAGGTGTTGGAGCAGTAGGAGGCCATCTTGCAAGATACCTTCACAGTGATGGAGCTAAACTGTACATTACTGATATGGATATGGAACGTTGTGAGCAAATTGCGAAAGAAACAGGAGCAACCATTGTTCCTGCGAATGAAATCTACAGTGTTAATTGTGATGTTTTCTCACCTTGTGCCTTAGGTGCTGTGATCAATGATGAAACCTTAGCTCAACTTAAATGTAAGATCATTGCTGGTGCTGCTAATAATGTTCTGAAAGACAGTGAACCTCATGGGCTAAAAGTGCATGAAATGGGTTTAATCTATGCTCCAGACTATGTGATTAATGCCGGTGGATTAATTAATGTATACCAAGAACTACTTGGTTATAATAAAGAACAAGCTCTTAAGAAGATTGATGCGATTTATGATCGTGTTCGTGAAATCATCCGTACTTCACGAGAAACCAATACTCCAACGTATTTGGTGGCGGATCGCATTGCGGAAAATCGCATAAATATGATGCGTAATATTAATTCTATTTATGTAGGAACCAAAAAATAAGGAGGGAATCCTATGCCTAAAGGCAAAGTAACCTTTAATGAAGTGAATTGTAAAGGTTGTGAATTGTGTGTACACGCATGTCCTAAAAAGATCTTGCGTTTAGATGGCCAACGCGTTAATGCGAATGGTTATAAAGTGGCGATGATTTTTAATCCAGATGAATGCATCGCTTGTGGATTGTGTGCCATGTTTTGTCCTGATACTGTGATTACAGTAGAAAGGATCCAACCATGAGCCAAGTTGAGTTTTTAAAAGGCAATGAAGCCATTGCGAAAGCAGCCATGTTGTATGGTATTGATGCTTTCTTTGGTTATCCAATCACACCACAAAATGAGTTGATTGAAACCATGTCACATGTCATGCCAGCCAACCATCGTGTGTTTGTGCAAGCCGAAAGTGAAGTTGCTGCAATCAACATGGTTTATGGTGCAGCTGGAGCTGGTGGACGTGTTATGACGTCTTCTTCATCCGTTGGAATTGCTCTCAAACAAGAAGGCATTTCTTATTGTGCTGGAGCAGAACTTCCATGTGTTATTGTGTCTGTTTCACGCAGTGGACCAGGACTTGGAGGGATTCTTCCAGCACAAAGTGATTACCATCAATCGGTTTATGGCGGAGGTAATGGTGACTATCGTGTCATTGTCTTAGCGCCAGCCAGTGTTCAAGAAGCAGTGGATGATGTTGGAAAAGCCATTCAACTTGCTGAAAAGTATCGCAATCCTGCGATGGTGTTACTCGATGGAGCGATTGCTCAAATGATGGCAAGTGTGGTATTACCAACACAACCACTTCCAAGAGTAGATACGACTACTTGGGCAGCAACAGGAGATTTTAAGACACGTGGTACACGTAATGTGATAAATTCACTGTATCTAGATCCCGCTAAACTCTATGCTCACAACCAGCATTTACAAACAAAATATCGTGAAATTGCAAAGAATGAAGCACTGCTTGTGGATCATCATCCAGATCATCATGATGGAGCTATCATTGCGTATGGCACCAGTGCTAAGATTGCGATTGGAGCAGCACAACGTCTTAAAGAAGAACATGGAATCAAGGTAAAATGCATTCAATTAAGAACCTTGTGGCCTTTTCCTAAACAAGCTTTAAGAGAAGCAATCAAAGGAATGCCATTTGCTTTAGTAGCAGAAATGTCAATGGGGCAATTGTTTCAAGATGTATTGGCCTTTACTCGCAGTGATACAATCATTGGTTATGTAGGAAAAGCAGGTGGAGAAATCATCACCAGTGATGATATTGTCAATGGTTACCTACAACAAATGGGAGGTGAGCAAATTGAGCATAGTGTTTAAAAAAACAACAGGATTAACGGATAAACCATTCTCCTATTGTCCAGGATGTACCCATGGAATCATTCACCGTTTAGTTGCGGAAGTTTTAGAAGAACTCAATATACTTGATCGCACCATTACCATTGCTTCTGTAGGATGTTCGGTGTTTGCATATGACTATTTCAATACGGATGCTTTACAAGCACCTCATGGACGTGCACCTGCAGTGGCCACTGGGGTTAAGCGTATGCATCCTGAAAAGATTGTGTTTACATATCAAGGGGATGGAGACTTAGCATCCATAGGAGCCGCTGAAATCATTCATGCGGCGAATCGCAATGAAAACATCACAGTTATCTTCGTCAACAATGCTATTTATGGTATGACTGGTGGTCAAATGGCTCCAACCACACTTCCAAATCAAGTGACCACGACCACTCCTCTTGGTCGAGAAATCATCACAGGTGCTCCAATTAGGATGAGTGAAATGATCGCAACCATGGATCATATTGCTTATGTTGAACGTTGCATGGCTGCGGATGGTCCAAGCATCATGAAAACTAAACGAGCTATTCGTAAAGCTTTTGAATGTCAAATCAATCAGGAGGGATTCTCGATGGTTGAAGTCTTGAGTTCTTGCAACATAGGTTGGAAGATGTCTCCGGTTGATTCCTTATCCTACATTAAGAATACCATGACTCAAACATTCCCATTAGGTGTGTTTAAGGAGCGTAAACATGAAACCAACCATTAAACTGATTTGTGCCGGTTTTGGTGGCCAAGGCGTCCTCTCTGTAGGTCAGCTTGTGGGTTTATGTGGCATAGAACTTGGTTATGATGTCAGTTGGATGCCATCCTATGGACCTGAGATGCGGGGTGGAACAGCAAATTGTCATGTGGTACTTTCTGAAAGCAGTCAATCTCCATTCATTGGACAAGACATGACGCATGCTTTGCTTATGAATGATGCAGCCTTCAATAAATTCAAACCACTCATTAAGAAACCTGAAAATGTGATTATTCATACAGGACTTATTCATCAAGACTATCCAGGATGTGATTTTTCTGTCTTAGCTCATGAGCATCACCTTGATAAAAGCATGAACATGATTGCTTTTGGTATGGTGGTGAAATCATTGGGATGGGATCAATCTTTAGGGCTTAAAGTGATGAAGAAGAAGTTTAAAGGTTTATCAGATGAGATGATCTCCAACAATGAAAAAGCATTTTTACTAGGATTCACATACGAAAGTGTGTGAGTCTTTTCATATGGTCAACAATTGTCTATAA
>CAYSNT010000003.1:0-22752 GCA_964432505.1 uncultured Erysipelothrix sp. | reverse complement strand
CAACATAAGGATTTTAGCATAAAAGCCTCAATCTATCAACACTTTATCGTAAAGTTGTAGTATCAATCAGTTTTATTTAGAAAAGTTTCAACAATTGAGCAATAATGATTGAGATAACAATCGCTGGGAGTAAATTAAGCATCTTATACTTAGTAAGTTTTAGCATATTCAAACCTAAAGCAATCACAAGAATGTTTCCTACACTGCTAATAATGATGAGTGTGGTTTCATTGAGCCAACTGGAAATTGAACTTGCAAACCATGTGATAAGACCTTGGTATAGAAGCACTGGAATGAATGAGAATAAAACGCCAATACCTAGTGTTGCCGACAGCATCATCGCGGCCACAAAATCGAGGGTTGATTTTGTATATACGATAATGTGATTACCATTAATTCCACTCTCAATAGAACCTATGATGGCCATAGCTCCTACCACAAATAAAACACTTGCAGTTAAAAAACCATGAATGAATGAACCATCTGAATCTTCAAATTTAAGTTTTGATGATAAAAAGAATTTGATTTTATCATCAAGATGAATGGATTCACCTAACCATAATCCTAAAACTAAACTTAAAATGACATAGATTAAAGTAATATCAACAGTGACACCATCCAATCCAATCACAATCACAACTAAACCAAGCACACTCATGGTGCTTTCAAGCATTTCAGATTTAAGTATTTTTCGAAGTAATAACCCTATCATTGAGGCAATGATTATGGCTATCGCATTAACTACAGGTCCAATCATAGGACTCCTTTCATAAACTTAATGCTTTAAGTATTTCACATGGTTTATTTGTACCATGAGCAAGTGTAAGCACACACGTTTTATAATGTGAAAGACGTTTGTCATCAATTAGTTGTATATGAGTAATACTGAGATGATGTTCGTAAGCTGATTTGAAACATTGCGCTAACATTGAACTTCGATAGACAATGTATGCCTTACCCTTAGGTTTTAAAACTGTTTGAATAACTTTTAGTAATGCGTCAAAATCAAGTTTGTTTGAAAACTTGGCATTCTGAATTGCCTGAGTTTCAGAACTTGTGTGTTTTTCAGGATCGAAATATGGGGGATTTGATAAGACTACATCAAACTTATAATCAAATTTGGTTTCAGTCACATCTTGACATAACAATGAAACGTTGTGAATGTGATTAAGTTGCATGTTTTTAAGAGCTAAATCAATTCCTAAAGGATTGATCTCGATGCCTGTGATCCATGAGGATTCATAAACACTTGCTTCTAATAAAACTACCCCATGATTTGTTCCTATATCAAGTACGGTGTCCCCTTTTTTGACTTTCATGCATTTCATTAAAGCTGAAGTATCCGTGTTCATCTTAAACAATGCATCATCTTGAAATAAAGGGATTTTGTGATGAGGTGTGAAATCCATTATTCTTCCTCACAGTCAAAGAAGAAAATTGAACCTTGACCAATCGTGCTAGTTACACCAAAACGTAGTTGATGCGCAACACAGATACTTTTGGCAATACTTAAACCTAGTCCTGTGCCTTGTTGATTACGAGCAAAGTTTTTATCAATTCGATAATAGCGGTCCCATATATTTGGAAGTTCATCAGAAAGAATTCCAGTTCCATGATCTTCAACTTCAATCCGAATCTTTCCTTTACGTTTATAAGCATTAATAATCACTTTGTTGTCTTCCCCAACATGGTTAATCGCATTATTAATGAAGTTAAATAACACTTGTCCAACTTTAATCTCATCGATGTTGATGGTTAATGCTTCATCCACATTGATTTCAAAATGAATACCAAGGGTTTGAATTGAATGTTCAAACAAAGATACGATGTACTGAATCCATGATTTAACATGCACGGGTCTGCGATTAATGATTAAATTAGGGCTATCATACTGTGTTAGTAGCAGCATATCACTCACTAAAAGCGATAAATGATTCACTTCTTTATAGATGATATCTAAATGCTCTTTACGTTTTTGGGGGTTGTTTTTAGAGAATTCTTGGAGCAGTTCTGTGTATGCCTTAATGGTAGTTAGTGGTGTTTTAATGTCATGAGAAACATTGGCAATCATATCTTTACGAAGTTGATCAATGCTCAACAATTGCTCTTTTGCAAAGTTAAGTGCTTGTGCTAGCTCATTGAACTCTTGATATGGAGTAGGTTCAAACTCAAACTTAAAATCCATACTTGCAAATGCATTAGCACTCTTAACCATATTCACAATGGGCCGTGATAACATTGATGCAATCCAGAAAGCCATTAATGACGATAGCACAAAAACAGCAATAGTCACATAAACAAACTGCTCTCTTAAGATAATGACCGTCGATTCAGTTGAATCCAAAGGTGAATTGACCAAAAAAGTTATGTTTTCGTTATTAATCACCACATTACGACCTAAAATGAGCATTTCTCGCTCATAACCAACAGGATTAAAGGTTCGAGTAAGCTCTGTTCCTGTTACAATGCGAACATCACGAACTAAATTGTCAATAAAATTGGGTTCAATAGGAGTGGAGCGATTGAGCATACAGTTGACACCCAAAGCATCCATAAAAAAGATTTGAGTTCCTTCTTTAAAAACACTGATGCATACATTGTTATTGACAACCAATGGAACAAGGGTTTCATTTAACGTGTTGTTAAGATAGGCTTGTTCAAGATTGGATGAAACACTTCTCACATCATTGGTCTTCATATTACGATAATATGGAGTTAAGAAAACAATCTGTAATACCCAAAGCATGACTAAAATGGCAATCGTCAATAACATGAGCGATTGCCATATGGTCACCAGTAATCCTCTTTGCTTAGTGTTCAAGTTTATATCCTGTACCACGTACGGTAACAATAAGATCTCTGTACTGTCTTAAGTTCTTACGCAGCATTTTAATGTGCGTGTCCACTGTACGAACTCCTCCAATAAAGTGATAATCCCATACTTTTTCAAGGAGCATCTCTCGTGAAACAGCTTGATTCTTGTGTTGAAGCAAATAAACTAACAATTCAAACTCTTTTGGTGTCACCACAATGCGTTCTTGATCAATACTTATGGTTTTACCATCATAATCAATGACAAGTGTTCCTATGGTTTCGACACGATTAATATTAACAGAATGACGGTTTAAAACACTTTTCATTCGAGCAACCAATTCTTTGAATGAAAACGGCTTTACGATGTAATCATCTACACCAAGTTCGAAACAATAAAGCTTATCTGCTTCTTCAAACCGTGCTGATAGAATGATAATTGGAACACTAGAGAATGCCTTTATGGCTTTGGTTGCACTGAATCCATCCAGAACAGGCATCATTAAATCCATAATGATTAAATCATAGGAAGTTTGTTGCGCCTTTTGAACTGCTTCCTCACCATTACTTGCAGTATCAGCATTAAAACCAAACTCTTTGATGTATTCTACAATTACATCTCTAATGTTGATTTCATCATCAACTATCAGAACTTTTGCCATGATTGAACCTCATTTTATTTCTTGCATTAATTTTATGATAAAACTGCCTTTTAAATCAACTTGACCTTCAATAATAAGCATCATTTTTTCTTTAATCCATCGATATCGCTCATATTCAGAAGGCCATAATATGCCTTCTCTTTTGCCTACTTCATCAACACAACTGATAAATGCCATCTCATCCCCTCTTTTTGTTTTAATGACCTTTATCGCATCAATCATCACGACTCCACGATAGTTATCTTTCAATGAATTAAGATGATTCATTAAATTAAGTTGCTGCTTAATCTTAACAATAGGATGATCTGAAACATAAAATCCGATTAATTGCTTTTCTCTTTCCAAAAATTGTGCATGATCATAAGGAACTTCCATGTAGCGTGGTCGACTTAAAATGCTTGGATCAAGGGTTTGTTGGCCGTTCACTTCAATCTTAATTAAGTTAGCATAATTCAATGCATCATCCATGGATGCAAGAAGATTAGCTCGATTTTGATCAAACTCATCTAGTGCGCCTGAATAAATTAGACTTTCAATCATTTTGGAGCTTATTTTTATCAAATTCAAGCGTGAAAGTGCATCATAATAATCTTTAAAGGATCCCCTACTGTTTCTTTCATTGAGAATTTGATGGAGTGAAACAGATCCTAACCCTTTAATAATGGATAATGGTAAGCGAACTCCTTTAGGATGAAGCGTATACTTCTGTGTTGATTCATTGAGAGATACAGGTAAAACATGAAAGCCTAATTGTTTTATTTTTTGCAAATACTCAATGGTTTTTGATTCTGAGCCAATCACTGAGTTCAATAACGCCGTATAAAACTGCAATGGATAATGAGTTTTAAGATAAGCCATTTGATAGGAAATCATACCATAGGCAACTGAATGAGACTTATTGAAACCATAGTTGGCAAATCTAAGAATTAAATCGAACATTTGATTCGCTTGAGTTATTGATAATTGATTGTTTAAACATCCTTGTAAGAAATCATCCTTCAATTGGTTTAAAATTCTTTCATTTTTCTTACCCATAGCTTTTCTAAGAATATCAGCCTTACCTAATGAAAATCCTGCTAGTATTTGAACGGTTTGCAAGATCTGTTCTTGATAAATAAGGATTCCATGAGTAGACTCCACAATAGGATGAATCTGTGAAGGCATAAAGGATAAATCGGGTTGAGTTTCTCTTGCCTTTAGATACAATGGAATATTCTCCATGGGTCCTGGTCGATACAATGCAATGGTTGCCACAATATCATCAAAACACGTTGGTTTCATCTTAACGATTAAATTAGTCATGCCATCAGACTCAAGTTGAAACAAACCTGTGGTCTCACCTCTTGAAATGAGATCATACGTTGCGACATCATCAAGTGGTATGGAATACAAATGAAGTGGTTCATGAATCAAATCTAGTGTGTCTTGGATTATCGTTAAGTTTCTGAGTCCCAAAAAGTCCATTTTGATCAATCCCAAAGGTTCAAGATACTCCATCGAAAACTGAGTTGACAACATCCCTTCATCCACTTTGACTAAAGGTATCACTTCATGTAAAGGTGTGCTGGACATGACCACACCCGCAGCATGTTTGGATATATGTCGAGGGCAGCCTTCTAACTTTAACGCAACTTCATAAATGGTTTTAAAACGTGGATGATGATCATAGATTTCTTGAAGTCGGTTGGATTGTTTTAAAGCGCTCTTCAAGGTCGTTCTAGGATCATTTGGAATAAGTTTAGTCCAAGTATCTATTTCTCTCAAATCAATGTCAAAAGCCTTTGAAACATCTCTTATCGCCATTTTAGGGCCAAAAGTTCCAAAGGTTACAATTTGAGCAACATGCTGTTCTCCATATGTAGTGAATACGTAATTAATGATCTCATCGCGACGATTATCTGCAAAGTCGATATCGATATCTGGCATTGATATTCGCTCAGGATTTAAAAAACGCTCGAACAATAATCCATATTCAATTGGATCAACATGTGTAATTCCTAAACAATAAGAAACCAGTGAACCAGCAGCACTTCCTCGACCTGGTCCTACTGGAATATTGACTGAGCGAGCAAATCGTATGATGTCCCAAATGAGTAAGAAATAATTCTCAAATCCCATTTTTAAAATCATATCAAGTTCGTAATTTAATCGGTTTTGGTAGTGAGGTTCAATAATACCTTTGCGACGTTTCTCTAATCCTTTTTGACACAATGAAAGCAAGTAATGATCTGAAGCAACATTTGAAGGTAATTGAGGTGTTGGCAGTGATGTTTTTGAGCTAAGTTGTATCAGTTCAATTGAATCAACTAAATCATTAAGTGATTGATGTAATTGTGTTGGAAAGAGTGAAACTAATTCAATCTGCGATCTTAAATATGTATCACCATTAATCACATTGATAGGATCATCCACTTTTCTTGAATTATGAATGGCCTTCATTGTACTTAAAACTAAATGATCGTTAACTTCGAGATAAGCAATGTGAAGTGAAGGAATAAAAGAAATGAATGAACTGAAATTTTCAGTTAACCACTGATTTCGTGTCTTCCAAAACTCAATGTGAAAATGTGAAAGCAGTAATCTTAAATCAGTATTAAGCAAAGACTTCAAATCATTAATCGCATTTAAGACAATTGGGTAATTCATTTGAATTACAGCTTCTTCAAACCATGCATGATCAATGTGGACTAAAATAAACACATTTTCCAATGAAGTTAAATGACTGAAATGGAGTAGATCATTACTTTGGGAGGCAAGTGTAGACAAACGTGCACACTCATAATAACCTTTAGAATTCTTTGCAATAAAAGAGGCTTTGAAATGATTATCATTCAGGTTGCATGTGAGTGTTAGTCCAATAATGGATTTTAATTGAGCTTCCTCACATGCTTTCAAAAACATTGGCGTGGAGTACAATCGATTTTCTTCCACAAGCGATACACATGATAATTGTTCCTTCTTTGCATGAGAAACAATATCATTGATTCTTAATGATGAACTCATCAATGAAAATGTACTGCGTGTGATCAGATTAATCATATTACTCCATTATTTCAATGAATAGTACTTCAATGATGTCTTGGTCTAAGTCATTGTATGTAATTTTAACTAATGTCTGTGGTTCGATGAATAATGCATTTAAGTTTAGACTTAATTTAAATGAGTAAATGGCATTGTTTTCATCTTTGAAGACTAGGTATGAATCTCCATTCATAACAATCAAGTCTTTACTGACAAGTGTGATTTCTCTTTGATTCGTAGGTTGAACATCAATGTCAATCATGTTTAATTCAAGTAATCTTTGAATGTATGTTTGATAAGATTGATTGACACTTTCTGCGACACCTACCGCATCATAATTGGTTACAGCGACCATAGCATACATTTTAACTAATTCTTCTCTATCTTTAAGTGCAATGAAGTAGGTCGGAATACCTTCCACATTGATCAATACTGGAAAAGTAGCAGTGTAACCTAAATGCTGTACTTGACCTTGTGCAGAACTCATTGCTGCATATTCATCCGCACCACCTAATTGATAGAATCGAGCTTCTTTAGTTCTTAGATTAATAAGTGAAAATCCTACAATTGAGCGATCAGCTCCTACTGAGGTTAATCCACTATAAACATGAATTTGATCATCTAATAGTACATAGTTATAACCATCAGTTGTTTGAATCATGTCTTTTTGAGCAAATAATGTGTTAAAAAAACCATTAATATAGTATCCCCAATTATCAATTTGAGACCAAGCAATTTCAGTTGGTTGAACATGATCTACCCATTGAGGTAAGTCAGCAATGTCATAATAGACACTTGTTTTATTCACCGGATCAACAATGATTGCACCTTGTGCACTTAGTCCTCCAAAGAAGCCAATTTCAGGTGTTAACACCGATACAACAAAATATGGTTTGTTTTGATCATCGACTTCGAAAGCATAACTTCCTAAAATTTTATCACGATGATTAAAACGAACAAATCGCATTAATTTATCATTAAATGGTGCATCAGGTAGAATTTTCATACCATCATTTAAATTAACCAACGCTACATCTGAAGGATTAGATACATTAACTTTAACAAAGGATGTGATCCCCTCACTACGGTTATTAAGCCATTTAATGAAATCACGATACTCCAAATTAGCTAATCGATACAAGGCATTGTTTTGCGAAATAATCGTGTATTTTGGATTAACATAAAACTGTGAGCCAAGTGATTGAATGGTCCCGATTTGTTTTTCTCCGAGTTTAATGGCGGTGGATTTATCAACAACAGGTATTTTGTTTAAGACAATGGACTCAAAACTTTCATCAAATGAAAGATTGGAACTGATTTTAATTTGCTGTTGATATGATGAAGCATTCAACATTTCAGAGCTCAATACTCCCATCACAATCGTAAACCCGATGATTAGAACTGAGGTTAAATACGCGTATTTTGACCAACGCACAAGTGATCGTGAATAGTACTGATATACGACAGTTGTAAAGGTAATGAAAACTGCTAATAATATCCAAAATAAAGGATTATGAATGTTCCATGCAGGTAAAAGAGCATAATCAACTATCAAACCAATGAATCCAACAGTAAAAACTGTTTTTAAAACAATACTAGCATTGATTTCTTGTTTAGGTTTTCTTTTATTCATTTATTTCCCTCGTTTACAATTTTTTGACAACATTCCTCAATCAATTCATTAACTTGATAAAGTGTTAAGTGTTTAACCGCAGCAGCTAATGGATGTCCACCGCCATTAAAGCGATTTGCAATACCATTAACTACTACCGATTGAGAACGCAAGCTTCCGTTATACAATGATCTCCCCTCTACTTCGATTTCAATGAAAATAGCCCATACTTTAAATTCTTTAACTTGTGATAGTGCAAAAATGTATTCTTTTGCTTTATTTGGATGCATGTTGTGCTTTTCAAGCATTGTTCGGTTGACCATGACATAAGCTAGACCACATGGACTTCGTTTAATGTTTGATCGTAATTCATTGATAAATACAAACTCATCCTCAGAATAATGAAACAAGGATGCATGTATATCAGATATTTTAATTTCGGATTGAGCAAGATAAGAGGCTGCTTGGAATGTTTTTGAAGAAACACTTGGAATAGAAAACATGATGGTGTCACTTAAAATGCCGGCCATTAAGTATTGAGCGACTTGCTTTGGAAGTGGATCAATATAAATATGTTTAAACATCAAGGATAGAATCTCACATGTTGACGAGGATTGCTCGTTAATTAACAAGACATCACCAAACAAATCATGGATTGGATGATGATCTATACGAATAATAGATTTACATTGGGAAAATCGCTGATCATCAACACGCTCATGATTTGCTGTATCACAGATGATTCCTAATGCTTCACTAAACTGATAATCTTCAATATGATCAGAAGCTGGATAATCTATTCCTTTAACAATTTGATGTAATCCAGCTCCTAAAATCTGTTTCTTTGGAAACAATAAACGCAAAAAGCTCACAGTTGCCCACTGTGAACCTAGGGCGTCATTGTCTGGATTAATGTGACGAAAAACGATGATTGTCTCATAATCTTTAACAACAGATAAAAACTGATCAGCGAACTTAATCATTGATAATATTGAAGGTGTCCTGAGCGATGACTAATTCTTCATTAGTTGGAACTAACCAAATTTGTACCTTAGAGTTGAATTTGGATAATAATGTTTCTGTCCCTCTAACTTTATTGTTAAGTTCAGTATCAAATTCAATTCCTAATGCTTTTGAAACTTTTGATGTAACATCATGACGAACTCCAAAATCATTTTCCCCTACTCCGCCTGTAAATACGATGGCATCGACACCACCCATTTGTACAAAGTAGCTACCAATCGTGTGTGCAATACGGTTTGCATACATTTCACGAGTTAGAATCGCTGTTGGTTCGCCTTCTAAGAATGCTTTTTCAATATCACGAGCATCAGAAGAAAATTCAGAAACACCTAACATACCAGATTTTTTGTTTAAAATATCAACCACTTCTTTAGCAGATTTACCTGTCTTATCCATGATGTAAGTCAAGATGGCAGGATCAATATCTCCAGAGCGTGTACCCATCATGATTCCAGCTAAAGGTGTAAATCCCATGGATGTATTGACAGATTTACCTTGTGCAACTGCACAAATGGAAGCACCATTACCAAGATGACATGTGATAATATTAAGAGTTGATAATGATTTACCCATAAGTTCTGCAACACGTTTTGAAACAAAATAGTGTGAAGTACCATGGAAACCATAACGACGTACTTTAAACTCTTTGTAGTACTCCATTGGGATTGGATAAAGATAAACATCTTTTGTCATTGTCTGGTGGAAAGCAGTATCAAAGATAGCGACATGCTTAGCATGTGGTAAAGCTTTTGCAAAAGAGCGGTAGCCGATTAAGTTAGCTGGGTTATGTAGTGGTGCTAACTCTGATAATTCATCAATTTTTGCTTCCACATCTGCATCAATAAGAACGGAGTGATTGAAATATTCACCACCATGTACAACACGATGACCTACAGCTGTAATATCATCAAGTGAATCAACAATCTTTTTGTCTACAAGAACATGAAGTAACATGTCAACAGCTTCACTGTGTGTTGGAAACGGTTGTTTTACAACATCCTTCTTACCATCAACTTTAATTTGAAATATCCCATCGGCTAATCCAATACGTTCAAAAATGCCACTGCATAACACTTCTTCTGAAGGCATATTGAATAATTGGAATTTTAGAGATGAACTACCTGCGTTTACTGAAATGATTTTTGTCATATGTTTTCCTCTTTCATAATGGTGTTTATTAATTCATTGACCTCATCGATATTAAGCGATTTTAATGAAGAAATCAAGTGGTGAAGTTTACGTTCCGTTTCAACTGCTTTGAGTTTCTTCTCATACTCAACTAGACGTTTTGTTGCCTTAGACACTGTATCATAAACAGCGGTATGTGATATATTTAGAATCTCTGCAATCTCACGATAAGATAAATCTTCTTGGTAATAGTATATCATAATCTCTAATTGCTTTTTTGTCAGAAGTGACTCGTACCAATCAAGGTATAGGTTAATGATTTCAGACTTTTCAATCATACTGATCACCAAATAAACTTAGAAAGTAACTTTCTGGATTAAACGGTTTTAAGTCATCTTCTTTCTCACCCAATCCAACAAACAGTACTTTTATCCCTAACATATCCTTGATGGATAATACTGCTCCCCCTTTACTGCTACCATCCATTTTAGTTAGGATAATTCCACCCACTTCAGTTGCTTCTATAAATTGCTTAGCTTGATTAATACCATTTTGACCAATAGTCGCATCTAACACCAACCAAATGGCATGAGGTGCACCTGTAACTTCGCGATCCATCACTCTAAACATTTTTGATAACTCATTCATTAGATTTGCTTTATTAGTGAGACGACCTGCCGTATCACACAATAAAATATCGATATTATCTAACTTAGCTTGTCTTAAAGCATCCACTAACACAGAACTAGGATCTTCATGATAGTTTCCATGATAGAAAGTGACTTTAACTTTTTCAGACCATAATCTTAATTGATCAATAGCTCCTGCTCTAAAGGTATCAGCAGCAACTAAGCCTACTTTTAAACCTTCAGATTGATACTTCTTAGCCAGTTTGGCAATAGATGTGGTTTTACCTACACCATTGACTCCCACAATTAAAATAACTGTTGGCCCTTCAAGAGCCATCATGACATCAATAGGTGTCTCTCCATAAAATTCAATCAAGGTTTGAATTAAAACATCTTTAGCTTGCGTGTTAGTATTAACTACACTTTTCTTAAGTTCCTTACGGAATTGTTCTATGATTTTAGAAGCAGTTTCAATACTGACATCGGATGAAACTAACGCAAACAAAATGTCATCAAACCATGAATCATCCATAGTACGCTCATGTAAGAAAATATCATTTAATTGCGAGTTCAAATGTTCTCTGCTCTTTTTTAAACCCTCTAAATAGTGAGCTTTATCCTTTTTTAATGAGAAGGTCTCTTTTAGTCTATCAAGCCACGCCATCAACACCTCCAATTGGTTCAGCTAAAGTCATAGCGTCCAACAGTTTCACTTGCAACATGTCACTTACACCATCTTCTGGCATAGTAACACCATAAAGATTATCACACATTGCCATGGTTCCAGGGCGATGTGTAATAACGATAAATTGTGTGTCTTGTGCAAATTTTTTCAGGTATTTTGCAAAGCGTTCCACATTAGCTTGGTCAAGTGCTGCTTCCACTTCATCAAAAACACATAATGGAACATGTCTTGTTTTTAAAATGGCAAACAGTACTGAAATTGCAATAAGACTCTTTTCTCCACCTGAAAACAAACGGATATTTTGAATGGTTTTTCCTGGAGGTGCAACATCAATATCAATACCAGTATTCAATAAATCATTTGGATCTTCTAATACCAGACGTGCTTTACCTCCTCCAAACAATGACGCAAAGACTTCTGGAAGATGTTGATTAATCGCATTGAAAGTCTGTGAAAAGCGCTCAATCATAATTTGATCCATTTCATGAATTAAGTCTTCAAGTTGTTTTTTAGCTTTATTCAGTTCAGCTAATTGATCCGTTAAGAACTCATATCGTTCATTCACAGCTTCGAATTCTGTAGGAGCATCCATATTGATGTTACCTAATGATTGAATTTCTGCACGAAGTTTTGCAACTTCATCTTGGGCATTCTCAAGATCATCAACCATAGGTTGAGTTGATGCAAAATCATACGTCATAGAATAATCACTTGACAATCGATTGAGTGACCCATCCAAAAGTGTTTTCATTCGAGTGAGTTCAATTTCAATCTTCTTTTCCTGAGAACTAATTTCAACAAACTCTCTTCTTAGTGACAATACATGCTTATCTTTCCGTTCAAGTTCGAACGTGAGTTTAACTTTGTTTTCTCTTTTTGATTCAATTAATTGTCTTATTTCATCACGATGTGAATACTGTTGATTCAGATTTGTAATCAACGTTTCCTCAAATGACTCATTAAGTGATTCATCTTTTGAACTTAATTGATCATATTCATTAAGTAATCTTTCATACTTAGCACGTTTTGCTTCAATAACTGGTTCAATCTGTGCATTTGATAATCTTAAATTCAATAAGGTCTCTTCAAGTTTTTGACGTTTGATTTGGTGTTCATTGAATTTTTTGTTAATCTCTTCAAATTCAATTTTTAATGTGTTGATATTTTCTCTAACAAGTTGAATTTCATGTTTGGCTTCAATTTGACTATGATGGTCTCTGTTCTTACCACCTGTCATACTTCCACCACGATGAATGATGTCCCCATCTAATGTTACTATTTTCACGTTATGTTGAAGTAGCTTAGATAAATGATTTGCATGATCAATTGAATCCACAACAAGTGTGTTACCTAGGAAAGAGTCACTTAACAATCCTTCTGCCACTTTATCCTCAACAAAGTTTGAAGCAACTCCTAGAAAACCTTCTGTTGATTTCGCAATAATCATTTGATCTTGATGAATTGAATATCTTTTTAAAACATTAAGTGGAATAAAAGTAGCCCGCCCAGATTCATTTCTCTTCAAGAATTTAATAGCATTTTTCGCTGATTCATCATCCTTTGTTACGATGTGATTGCTTGCTGCACCAAGGGCAGTACTAATTGCAATCTCATAACCCTCTTTAACATCAATACAGGCACTAACCACATCAATGATACCATTTAAGCTATGTTTGGCAGAAATAATAGCATTCACACCAACAGAACCAATGAAAGGTTTATCAATGGTGTTTTGAAGGATAACTTCCTTGTTTTCTAGTCGGGTTAAACGACTCTTTGTTAATTCACTGTTAGCTTGTAAGTCTACCCAATTGCGATTTAACTCTTGAATCAAACGAGATGTTTCATTGATTTCACTAATCAATTGCTCTTTGCGTGATACACGATCATCGTATTCAATTTTTGAATCATGAAGAAGAAGTTTAATTTGCTCAAGTTTTTCTTCATCACTTCCCGTTTCAAGAATGTATTTGCGTTTCTCATCTAACTCGATTTTTCTAGTTTCTAAAGTTTGAATTTCATGAATAGCTTTCATTAAATCATCTTGAAGTTGAGCAATTTCACGATCAATAATGTTGATTTGACCTTTGAGCTGTTGAATATGGTTTTCTTCAACACTGATATGCGTTGATTTAAGTGTGGTTTGTGTTGTAAGATCAAAAAGTTCTTGTTCAAATGTTTCAATATCTATTCTTAATTTTTGAATTTGTTTGACTAAAACAGTGATTTCAATAGACTCTAAACGAGTTTTTTTCTCAAGATAAACTTGAGCCTTTTTTGCCGCTCTCCGAAGTGGATTCACTTGTTTTTCTAACTCTAATACAATGTCATTAACTCGACTTATGTTTTCTTGTGTTCGAGTTAATTTTGAGAACGATTCATTCTTTCTTTTCTTGTATTTAGCAACACCAGCTGCCTCTTCAAAAATGCTTCGACGATCAATAGGTTTTGATTCTGCAAATGAACTAATATTGCCTTGAGAAATCATACTTAATGAATCTTTTCCGATTCCACTGTCCGCAATAAGATCTAAAATATCTTTTAATCGTACAGGTGCATTATTAATGAAATACTCCCCTATTGATGAGTGACGATTGTATTTTCTTGAAACACTAACTTCATCAAAATCGATTGGGAGTGAACGTCTTGAGTTATCAAAAACAAGTGTCACTGCTGCAATGTTAACCATCTTACGTTTAGCACTACCATTAAATATGACATCGCTCATGGTCTCTGATCTCAGTGATTTAGTTGATTGCTCACCTAAAACCCAACGTATGGCTTCCGCAATATTACTTTTTCCACATCCATTAGGGCCAACAACACCAGTTATATTGCTTTCAAAGTTAATGATTTTCTTATCAGCAAATGATTTAAACCCTTGAATTTCTATCTTTTTTAAAAACATTGTGGCCTCCACTTAACGTTACTTATTATACCCTAATTCAACTTAAACTACGGTATGAAAATCAATTTTCTTTGTTTTTTACAATAATAGTTTGGTGAGGAAATGCAATGTCAATGCCATGTTGATCAAAGCGTTTTTTGATACTTTCTCTTAAATCAGCCATTAATTTAAAACTCTTTGGAGCATCTTCAGCCCATAATGCCATACGCATGTCAACACTAGACGTGTTCAGATTTGCTACTACAACATTAACAAGTGGAACATGATCTTCTTTATCCTGTTCTGAACGTGTATCTATCAGATTAGGATGTTTCATTGCCTCATCAATCATAATTGAGCGAGCAAGATCAATATCACTATCATAAGATATTCCCACAAGGAAGAAATTGCAGATTTTGTTGTCAATGATATCTCTATTTTCAATAACAGAAGAATTGATGACATTGTTAGGAACGATAATTCGATTATTTTCAAAAGTTCGAATAACGGTATGACGAAGCGTGATATCTTCTACACGTCCTGTTACATTAATGGATGGAATGCTGATTAAATTGTCAACTGAAAAAGGACGAAACAGTGAAAGGAAAACTCCCGCGATGAGATTTGAGAAGGCCTCTTGTGCTGCAAACCCAATCACTAAAACGGCTACACCACTCCCTGCAAGCAAGGATACTGCGAATTGATTGAGGGGTTTTATCTGCGACACAATGATGAAAATAACGAATAAATACATGGATGTGCTCACTAAACGAGTCAGAAATTTTGACATGGTTGGGTCAATTTTATTCTTGATCACCATGTTTTTAAAATACTTATTTTTGAGTTTAATCAATATCATCATGACGACTAATATGATAAATGTAGATAACAAGAAGTTAATAACTCCTTGAGCAAACCATTGTTCGGTATTTTTATTGACTTCATTAATCCAAGTTATCATCGGAAATTCCTCTTTCTTAATTAAAATGTGATTCGATTATGCAAAACTTTACCTAAAATCTGAATTTTCTTTAGTTCTATGTCTTGAGATGTGTAAATGACAGGTTCATATTTTGAATTTTCTGGTTTAAGAATAACACTGTCTCCTTTGAATAAAATACGTTTCACTGTAGCTTCTTGATCAATAAGAACAACCGCAATTTCACCATGATTAACACTGCTTTGTTTTCTAACAAACAAGTCATCTCCTGGATAAATTCGTGCTTCAATCATTGAATCACCAACTACTCGTAAATAAAAATACTCATGATGCAAGTCAGGAAGTTCTACCTCATATTCACCAATCCAGTTTTCTACTGCGGTAATAGGTGCTCCCCCAGCTACAATGCCAATGATGGGCACTTTTCTTCGTGTGCTAGTTTCAGCTAGTAAATCGCTAATACTTGTATCAAACAGACGCGATAAACGCTCCAAAATATGAATGGGTGGAACAGCTTGGTCTTTCTCCCATTTTTGAATCGTGGTAAAAGACTTGTAACCCAGCATGTCTGCAAGTTCTTCTTGAGACATGTTTTTCTCTTTTCGATATTGTCTTAAACGATGACCTAATGACATAGTTTACCTCTATGATACATTGTAACATAACTTGAATTATTTTCAAGTTTATCTCTTGAAACTTGAATTTAATTCAAGTAAACTAAAGTTGAGATTTGGAGGTGGTATTGATGTCAGAAACAATTATATTGCATTGTGACTTGAATCATTTTTATGCTGCAGTGGAAGAGCTTCATCAACCTTACACACGCTATGTGCCCATGGCTGTAGGTGGAGATAAAGATAAACGTCATGGAATTATCTTAGCCAAAAATCCTTTAGCTAAAAAATATGGTGTTCAAACTGGAGAACCATTGTGGCAAGCGAAACAAAAATGCCCTAACTTGTTGATTCTTCCCGCTCGTTTCTCACTTTATATGCGATTTTCTAAGAAGGTTATGGACATCTATCAACGCTATACGGATCGTATTGAACCTTTTGGAATTGATGAAGCTTGGTTAGATGTGACCTCGTGTAAAACTTTATATGGTAATGGCTATGAAATAGCAAAAAAAATCAGTGATGACATTCAACAAGAGTGTGGACTTACCGTTTCTATCGGAGTCAGTGATAATAAGATTTATTCCAAACTAGGATCAGATTATAAGAAACCCAATGCAATCACGTTAATTACCCCTGAAAATGTGAATCAGATTGTGTATCCTTTGCCAGTGGAAGATTTGCTGTATGTGGGACGAGCCACAAAACAGAAGTTATACCGATTTGGAATTAAAACTATTGGAGATTTAGCCTCTACCCCACTTCCTTTTCTGATGAATCATTTTGGAAAGTGGGGATTAGTTCTTCATCGCTTTTCAAACGGACTAGAAACCAGTGACGTTAAACTTTATTCTCATCAAACCTTGGTTAAATCCATTGGTAATTCCATCACTTCTCAAGTGGATTTGAAGACACTTAATGATGTGAAGATTGTGACAACCGTTTTGTGTGAAAGTGTCGCTTCTCGTCTTAAACAACATCAGTTAGCAACGAGAACGATTAGCATTTCAATGCGAGATGAGCACCTTCATAGTTTTACACGTCAAATGAGTTGTGAAGTTCCTACAGACGTCAGTGATGACTTAATTCATTATGCCATGACATTATTCAAAGATAATTTTGACTTCTCTAAACGTTATCGTAGCATTGGTGTGAGGGCTGAACAGTTGGTACACAGTGAAGCTGCATGGCAAATGTCCATGTTTATTCCTTTTGAACATCATCTTCGATCTCGTGTGATTGACACCACCATGGATGCGATTCGCTCTCGCTTTGGACACGACAGTATCCAACGTGGTATTACTCTATCCAATTTATCGTTGAGTGATTTTAATCCTAAAGAAGATCATGTTATTTTCCCTTACGCTTACTTTAAGGAGTCCATCTAATGCATAAAAAACAATACATCCAAGTGGTCGCATCATTCAATAAGGAAGGTAAAATTACCCCCTTAAGTGTGATGGGAGATAATGGATTAACTTATAGTATTGATAAAATCACTCAAATCATTAATGCTGCATCGCTTAAATCAGGAGGAGCTGGAATACGATATACTTGCACAATTGGTGGACATGTTCGATACTTATATTTAGAAGAAACACGATGGTTTATTGAGAAAAAGGAGGATTAAGTGATGTGTGGTCAACTTTTCATTAAAGAAGATTTAATGCTTGCTTATGACATTGAACAAATTCAAACACTCTTTCGTCCTAGTGATTCACTTATGATCACAACTGATCCACAGCTTAAAACACTAACATCCGCTAAATGGGGGTGGGTTCAAGAAACATCTCAGCATTTATTCCTGTTTGCACGGCTTGAAAACATCACACACTCCCGATTATTTTCTGAGTCATACTTTAACCATCGATGCATCATTCTTGCATCAGGCTATTATGAATGGGATGCAAGTCGAATTAAGCAAAAAGTGGTGAATAAAAATCAAGAACCTCTTTACATTGCAGCAGTATTGGATGATACACATGAACATGTGGCAATCATCACTCATGAAGCTCAAAAGAACATCGCTTGGGTTCATCATCGACAACCCATGGTATTGAATGCACAAGAAGCGATGGGGTATTTAATTGAACCAATAAAAAATCTTGATTTCCTAAGAAACCAAGATCTTATAGTAGAAACTATGATGCGCCAAGTGTCACTTTTTGAATCAGCTTAAGTTGACATTTTTGACGCTGTGCATCAAGTCCTATGACTTCAACTAACACAGCATCATTGATTTTTAGTGCATGATACACACTTTGCGATGATTCTAAGTTCATCATTGATTTATGAATAAGTCCATCATTCTTTAAACCAATATCCACAAATGCCCCAAAATCGACCACATTACGCACGGTTCCTTCAAACTGATCATGAAGTGACACATCCTCAAATTTGAGGATATCTTGTCGGAGTTGAACACCTTTAAAGTTATCACGATAATCACGCTCAGGAGCACGTAAGTTCTCTAAAATATCCATCACAGTATAATTATCAGTTTGATGTTCTTGACACCAAGTTTGAAGTTGAGTTTGACTAGGGTTTAAGTCAGGGAATGATTTTAATAATTTATTAGCAATCACATACGATTCAGGATGAATAAAGGTTGCATCTAAACGTTCTTCCCCATCTAATATACGTAAGAAACCAATGGCTTGTTCAAATGTTTTAGATCCCAGTCCTTTAACCTCTTTTAACTGATTTCGGTGTTTAAACCCTTGAAGCTCACTACGTTTTAGTACGATGTTTTTCGCAAGTACTTTACTTAATCCTGAAATATGACTGATTAAATGAATGGAAGCGGTGTTCACATCAACTCCAACTTTATTGACGACTTTCTCAACCACGAAATCAACCTTCTCTTTAAGCTGTTGCGGTGGGCAATCATGTTGATACTGCCCTACTCCAACACTTCGAGGATCTATCTTAATGAGTTCTGATAATGGATCATGCAAACGACGTGCGATTGATATTGCCGATCTTAAGCTGACATCAAATTCTGGGAACTCTTCTTTAGCTAATGGACTTGCTGAGTACACTGAAGCTCCAGCTTCAGAAACCATGGCATAGCTGAGTGAATACTGAGGATAGGTTTTAATGTACTCGCTAAGAAACTGTTCGGACTCACGAGAAGCAGTTCCATTGCCACATGCAATGATGGAGATGTTAAAACGTTCTATGAGTGAAGTAAGTTTTTTAATCGTTCCTTCTTTATCATTTTTTGGATCAAACGGATAAACTGTATCCACAGCTAAACAATCCCCATGTTCATTAATCACCGCAAGTTTACATCCTGTTCGATAAGCAGGATCCCATCCTAGGATATTTTTCCCTTTAAGTGGCGGAACAAGTAACAATTGTTCAACATTGTTTGCAAAGACTTGAATGGAATGATCTTGTGCTTTTTGAGTTAAATCACTTCGTATTGATCGAACAACACTAGGAAAGAGGTTTTTTTTCATTGATTCAGCACAACGTGTAATCATGTCTTTATGAAGTGTTGGATGCGCGTAATTAATGAACTTATGTTTGGTTTGATCAAAGAACACATCGATATCGAAATCGATATTAATGTTAAGAATTTTTTGATCCTCTCCACGATTTAAAGCCATAATCTGATACGGTTGTAAATAGGATAAACGTTGTTTATAGTCATGATATAAGGTGTAGGTTTGTTCTTGATCTACTCCTTCTTTTTTAAGTTTACTTACAAGTAGTCCTTTTTTATTGATGTCATTTTCAAGCATATGACGCCATTTTACTTGATGAATGGTTTCATCGACTAAGATATCTAATGTCATTTGATATATCTGTTCAACTGAAGTTAATTCTTCATTAAGATAAGCTTCACATATAGACTCAAGAGAAGCCGAGGATCCTGCGTTTTTTATGGCTTGAGCACAAGTCTGTAAACCTGCTGCTATAGCTAAAGCAGCTTTAGTTAATTTCTTTTGCTTGTAGGGTTTATAGATGTCTTCAACTTGACTTAATTTTTCACAACTTAAAATACGTTGTGTGAGTTCATCACTAAGAAGTCCTTGCTCATTAATTAAACGGATAACATCTTCTTTACGTTTAACGAGTTGAACTTCATAGTCATAACTTTGCGCTATGGTTTGAATCATCTCTTCATCTAAACCTTGTGTGGCTTCTTTACGATAACGCGCAATAAAGGCAACAGTGTTGCCTGATTGTAGTAATGAGAGTGTTTGTTCAACTTGAGATATTTTGATGTTGAGTGTTGATGCTAGACCGGAAATAATTGTAGGATTCACTTACAAGACTCCTTTTTTAGATTTAAGAAATTTTCGTTTTAATTTGGAATAGCGAACTACTCCAATTAACCATAATAGCCATCCTAAGGCAGCAGCACCAACACCTATATAAAAGAGTCGGATATCAAATGGTTCTTCTGGAATTTCGATTAAATAAGGAGACACAACCAAATGAAGTGGTCCTCCAACCTCAATTACACTGGATAAAGGAAGAATCTCCCACGTTTCTAAAAGAACTAATCCTTCAGCAGTCACCTGATAACCATGTAGAGATGAGTACTTTTGAAGTTGTGGAAGTTGAGTTATAGTGAAACTCATGGGCTGAGAAAAACTAGCTTCTTTAAATCTAAAGTTAGAGTGTGTAATAAATCCAATAGACTGTTCAAACTCAATACTTGGATCTTCTTCAATCCCAAAATCAATGTCCTTGAGTAAATCAATGTTTTCATTAGAGATTAGCCAATATCCAGAAACAGAGGAAGTACTTACAAATATACGCAGTGGCTTGTTGATGGTTCTTAAGATTGTTAGTGTTTCTTCATCTGTTATAAAGCCTTCATAGAAGAAAGATAAGGTATTTACAGGATATGATTCAATATTGGATAGTAACTCTTCAAGTGTGACTGGCTCCATTTGGTCTTCTCTATGGAAATTAACTGTGATGGTTTCACTTGTACCATCAAATGCATTCACTTCCAAAACAACATTGTTGTCACCAAATGCAAATGGTGGAATTTCAGGAACTTCAATTTTTGTGAGTTCATGTTCAGCAACGAACACTAATTCTGGAGTTTCAATATTGTATGGAATCGTGATTTTACCTTGTTGAATAAGGTAGATGGTGCCATCTATTAAAACATGTTTAAGTTGTGTGGAAGTATATGAATCTGGAAATAAATCTTGTTCATTGGCTCGTACGACTTTGATTGTATGTGTTTGAGTTGTTCCTTTTTCAGATCTTACCACAATTTCAATTGTATTATCTCCAACTGAAAAATCAAAATCAGTTGATGAAGTGACAGTCGAAGTTGATTCTTCAAGTTCAATTTTTAAAGAAGCATTACTAGTTGAATTAGGAATTAAAAGTATATTGCGAGATAAATCATTGTTCCAAGTAAGAATCTGTTCACCAATGGTTATTGATTTAATCTTTGTGTTATCCCCTCTTAAATCAGGCCTATTAACATTAATCGTGTATGTTCTCGTTGCTCCTGATTCAGATCTAACAGTTAAGTTAAATCGATTGCTTCCATATCTTAATGAAAATGTACCGGTACCCGATAATGTAGATTTATCATCAGTTCTTACCGCATTGATAGTAATCGAATCATCTTGAGTACTAGGTAGAGTGTAGCTAGTGGTATTAGACGAAAATCCTGAAAGATTGCTTCCATTGATTGAAATACTACTAAGAGTATTAGTTGAAGATAGTGGGGTTAATGAAGTGATTGTTAAGGATGAAGGATTGCCTGGTAATTGAATTGGGGGATTGCCTTGAGCAATAAAGGTATTGCTCATCGATATAGTACTTGTTGTTCCTGGTGTAAACCCTGATAGTGTTTGAAACTCAATTCTTAGAAATGACAAATTTCCTGATCTGTATTCGGTCCAACTTGCATTATACGAGTTGTTTGATGAAGTGAATCCACCAGATGAATTTGAGATAAGGTTTGTAGGATTTACTATAGAAAAATGACTAGAATTAAAGTTTATCCTAGTCTGAATACCCTGCACATCTTTTGTATTATTAATAGCAAATGTTACAGTAAATTTACTGCCTGCTGTAACATTATTGCTACCTGAAATAGTGGTATTTAATGAATTTGCATAGGTTTTAATAGGGATTATATTCATTAAAACCAATAATAAAATAATAGTTATTTTTTTCATGTTCTCCTACCTAATCTATTCCCGCAACTTTGCGATGTAATAATACTAAATCAATAATTGACACACTTCCATCATTATTTAAATCGCCTAAACTCTTTAAAACTGGTGTCATTTGATCAATTTCTGCAATCAATCGATGTAATAGAACTAAGTCAATGATTGAAATTTGGCCATCCTGATTCATATCCCCTGGTGCTATCGTAACTAGCTCAATATTCATAAACGTGCCAGTATCAACTTGGTTAAAACTGACGCGATGATTATTACTTAAGATAACTGGATTGACTGTTGTGTTGATGACTACAGGTAATACAATGGTTTGTGTCATAAATGGTGATTGATACTCAAGTACCAGTTCCATCTGTGCGAGTTTTAATAACACATCTGGAATATTGAATGTGGATGCAAAACCAAAACTGGTTTGACGTAAGTTGATGGAAGATGATGTGCTTGTCGTGGAGATGGCGTTTAAGATTTGCTCTTGTCCATCTTGAGTTAATCTTAGTCTTGGATTGATAACCACCTTAGAATCATTACCTAAATAAGGAATACTAATTAAACCTTCAAGTGTTA
>CAYSNT010000002.1:0-23392 GCA_964432505.1 uncultured Erysipelothrix sp. | reverse complement strand
AATCTTAACAAAGTAGTTTAGTTAAGTACCTTTATCTTTTATCTTAACTAAGGTATACTTGTTACATGGAGGTATTGTTATGATTGTTGTCTATACTTCTCCTGGATGTGCATCATGCCGTAAAGTCAAACATTGGTTGAATCAACGCGGTTTAAAATATATCGAAAAGAATATCTTTACCTCAGTTCTCAATGAGAATGAAATTAAACATTTACTCATGAGATCAGAAAATGGAACCGAAGATATTATTTCTAAGCGCAGTAAAATTATTCAAGAATCCAATATGGATATTGAAGAACTGTCACTTAAAGAGTTAGTGAGTTTTATTCAAAAGTATCCAAGTGTTTTGAAACGTCCAATTATTCTTAATGAACGTAACTTCTTAGTGGGTTATGATGAAGAAGAAATTGGTGCCTTTATTCCACCTGAACTTCGAAAAATCTCACTTCGTTACAATGAACCATTAGACGAAGATCGTGAGATGCTGATCAGTGAAGCTGCGTAACAATTGATAAACTGAGTGCACTGCACTCAGTTTTTTCTTATGGTATAATAGTCGCGAGGTTATTTATGAAAAAAGTGTTTGTTGGTTTATCAGGTGGTGTTGATTCAGCAGTTGCTGCTTATTTACTCATTCAACAAGGTTATCATGTGGAGTGTGGATTTATGCGTAACTGGGATGCAAGTGTCAATTCAGACATTGCAGGCAACCCAACCATTTTTGATGATATGTGTCCACAAGAAGTTGATTATATGGATGCTCTCAATGTTGCAAAGAAACTTAATGTTCCTTTACACCGTGTTGATTTTGTCGCTGAATATTGGAATGATGTATTCAGTGTTTTTGTTGAGCAAACAAAACGCGGTTTAACCCCTAATCCTGATATCTTGTGTAATAAACACATTAAGTTTCATGCTTTTGTTGATTATGCTAAAAAGAATGGATTTGACTATGTTGCAACAGGACATTATGCACGAATTATGAATGTTAATGGTGAAGCGTGTTTAGCTAAAGCCATTGATCATAATAAAGATCAAACGTATTTTTTAGTTCAAGTGCCAAAAGATGTGTTAAGTATGACGATGTTTCCTTTAGGAGAGTTAACAAAAGATCAAGTAAGAAAAATTGCCCTTGAACAAGATTTTGTTGTTGCCAAGAAGAAGGATTCCACAGGAATCTGCTTCATAGGTGAACGTCATTTTAAAGAATTTATGAGCAATTACATTCCTAAGAATCCAGGTCAAATTATTGATATGGAATCAAAGAAAGTATTAGGAAATCATCTTGGAGTCATGTTTTATACTTTAGGTCAACGTAAAGGATTAAACATTGGAGGAGATCGTGGTCCATGGTTTGTCGTTTGGAAACACTTAAAATCCAATAAACTAATTGTGGCACAAGATCATCATCCATTATTAAAACCAACTTCAGCAACCATTGATCGAATAAATATCCTTAAAGATGATTTGATGTTTCCACTTGATTGCCATGCGAAGTTCAGATATCGACAAGCAGACCAATCTGTTACCCTTGATTTCAAAGATGGCAAATTAGTTGCTTATTTCCCACAAGGTATTAAAGCAGTAACCCCAGGTCAAGAAGCTGTTTTCTATTTAAATGATCTATGCATTGCAGGTGGCCAAGTTGAAGAGATTTATTTCGAATCAAAACCATTGAGAGAATGGGTGGAAAGGGAAGTCAAAGATGAAATTTAACACTTTTTTTGAACAATCACTTCCGTTTAAATGGCAAAACGCTCTCTTAGCAATTGGGATATACTTTGTAGGATACTTGTTTATTATTCCTGAAATCACAGGATTGGTGTTTGCGCTAGGATTGATTAATGAGAATTCAGTGTATCTTTTTAATGGCGGTCTGATTGGCATTTTACTTTTATTAATTATTTTTACCATGCATACTTTATCGCAAGAAAACACAGAGCAATGGCGTAGAACAAAGCAAATTCAAGAAATCTTAAGACACATGCTTTATTTGTATTTGACTTTGATTGTTGTGAATGCATTGTTAGGTTTAGTCACTGATCAACTTACAAGTGAAAACCAAGCTGTTATTATGGAAGCCTTTAATCAAGCACCGCTATACATTGTATTTGTAGCAGTCATTTTTGCACCTATTGTTGAAGAGGTTTTATTTAGGGGTATCATTTATCGCTCTCTACGATACCTTAAATTAAAGTGGATTGCTATATTGGTTTCAAGTGTCTCTTTTGGGCTTATTCATGTTTATGATTCATGGTTCAATGCACGATATGAGGATCTTTGGTTCATTTTTGTTTATATGGCAATTGGTTTATTCTTAACACTCATTTACGAAAAAAGTGGGGATATCCTTTCTCCAATTCTACTTCATATGGTCTATAACGCTGTTGCGGTTTTAGCTCTTTTCTTTATATGAAATGTGATGTTCAAGTCAAACGAATTGTCTATAACACCAATCATGGCTATGTGGTGTTTATTGGAACACTTGTTGGGCAAAATCAAGATATTTATTGTGTTGGTAATGCATCTCACATCATAAAAGAGCATATTTATGAATGTGAAGGGGACTACGTTGAGCATCCTATATATGGGCTTCAATTTGCATTTACAAGCATTAAAGAAAGTGATCATGTGTCACGCTCACAAGCCATTTATGCATTAAGGCATTTAAGTGAAAAATCATTAACGTACAATGAAATCAATCAATTGATTGATGATTTTGGCGTTGATATTATTAAAATGTTGAGCCAAAACATCGATATTAATCACGAGATATACTCATCACTTAGTAAAAAGATGAGAAAGAAAATGAGTCATGTGTTAGATATGATTCAAAAACAAGATTCCAAAGAAAGCATAACGGATGTTTTGCTCATGAGTGGAGTATCATCAACAATGATTGGTCACATCCTAGCTACTTTTAAAGATGAAGCATCAAACATCATTTCTTCAGATCCTTATGAACTATGTCGAATCGATGGTATTGGATTTAAAACGGCTGATAAGGTAGCTCAATGGTTTCATGTTGAACAAGATGATATTAGGCGAGAAAGTGCACGTTTATATGATGTTGTATCACAATTAACTTTTTCTACAGGTGATACTTACACGAGTGTAGAACAAGTTAAAACAGTATTTGAGTCTTATCAACCAATTCACTCCTTTGATGAATGCATTGATTTTGCATTTATGAAGCAAACTCTCTTTATGGAAGAAGATCGACTTTATCCTTATCAATATTTCATAGCTGAAAAAGAGATTGCTTCTTTTTTTAAAAATCAAAACCCTAAACCAATTAGAATTGATGACATTGAGTCAACCTTAAATGATGTTGAAAGCATGATGGGATTAAAACTGGATGAATCTCAAATAGAAGCTATTAAAACATTTATTACTCAAGGGCACATGGTGTTAAGTGGGGGACCAGGCACAGGTAAAACGACAATTGTTAAGGCTGTGTTGCAAGTGATTGAAAAAAGTGATAATCCTAAAGTCATTCAATTGTGTGCTCCAACAGGAAGAGCAGCCAAACGATTGAGTCAACTCACATCCTATCCTGCTTCAACACTTCATTCACTACTTCAATGGAATAAAGAATCCAATACGTTTGCTCGTAATGAAACTAATCCATTACTAGTGGATGTTTTAATCATAGATGAGATGTCAATGATTGATGTTGTGCTGTTTGCTAATACTCTTAAAGCATGTCCACCCCATGTTAAGCTATTGCTCATTGGAGATCCTGATCAGCTTCCATCAGTAGCACCAGGCAATGTTCTCCTTGATATTATGGAGTCGTCTTGTGTTCACTCTGTTTCTTTAGCCTACATTTATCGTCAAAAAAGTGAATCAGATATTTTGAGATTGGCTCATTCAATGTTGCAGCACCAATGGCTCAGTGATTTAAAACATGATGTGAAATTGATTGAATCTTCTCCAAAACATGTAAGGGAGCATGTGATTCACTTGATCACTAAAGCATTGGATAAAGGATATCGGATTGAAGATATTCAGGTTCTTTCTCCAATGTATAAAGGAGTTGCAGGTGTTGATGCTCTTAATCATGTATGTCAAAAGGTTTTCAATCCACCCAGTGATGAAAAACGTGAAGTTGTCCTTCATGGAAAAATCTTCAGAGAGTTTGATAAAGTACTTCAACTTAAGAATCGGCCAGATGATCATGTTTATAATGGAGACATCGGGATTTTAGTGGATGTGATACACCCACATGAATCAGATAATCATGAACTTACCTTAGTGGTTGATTATGATGGTCACTTTGTTGAGTATCAAAAAGACTTTCTTTTACAACTTACCCATGCATACGCATTAAGTGTTCATAAAGCTCAAGGAAGTGAGTATCCTATTGTTCTTCTTATTGCCGTTAATGATTATGCTAACATGCTTCAATCAAGACTTTATTACACGGGTATCACTCGTGCAGCAAACTCGCTTATTTGTGTAGGTGAATCGTCAGCATTTGAGCGTGCCGCGAAGCAAGAGTCGCAAATCATCCGCTTATCAACTCTAAAGAAGCGATTGATGCTTGAGAATCCCGTGTGAATTTCGTATAATGATACAAACGAAGAAAAAGAACAGTAATTGAGAGCGAATATTTAGAGACAAGATGGTTGGTGAAAATCTTGATTCAACTCAATGAAGCTACTTTGAAGTGAGACTAATCATCTACGGTGGTCCCGTTATCGATCAATTGAGGTGTGCTTATTTTTTCTAAGCAAATCAGGATGGTACCGCGAAGATGTTTCGTTCCTGCAAACAGGAACTTTTTTTATGGAGGCAACGATGAAATCATCAGTAATAAGACAAAAATTTCTCGACTATTTTAAATCCAAAAACCATATGGTGGAACCAGGAGCATCACTTATTCCGCACAATGATCCTACTTTGTTGTGGATTAACTCAGGAGTAGCAGCACTTAAAAAGTACTTTGATGGCTCGATTCGTCCTAACAATCCTCGTATTGTGAATGTTCAAAAATCAATACGAACCAATGATATTGAAAATGTAGGAAAGACTGCACGTCATCACACTTTTTTTGAAATGCTAGGAAATTTTTCTATTGGTGACTATTTTAAAGAAGAAGCACTTCATTTTGCTTGGGAATTCCTTACTAGTCCAGAATGGATGGGGTTTGATCCTGAGAAACTTTATGTAAGTGTTCATCCTTTGGATGAACAAGCTTATCGTATTTGGGTTGACCAGATTAAAATTAATCCAAACCGGATTTTAAAGTCTGAAGAAAATTACTGGCAAATTGGTGATGGACCATGTGGTCCTAACTCAGAAATCTACGTTGATCGTGGACCTCAATATGATCCTCAAGGTATTGGCGAAGCTCTTTTCTTCAATGAAATGGAAAATGATCGCTATGTGGAAGTTTGGAATGTCGTGTTCTCGCAATATAATGGTAAAGAAGGGGTAGAACGTTCATTGTATGAGGAACTACCACAGAAAAACATTGATACTGGAATGGGATTTGAACGTTTATGTTGTGTTGCCCAAGGGGTTGAAACTAACTATGATACGGATTTATTTACTCCAATCATTGATGAAGTTGCTAAGAAAGCTAATATTGATTACAAAACATTTCCGATGGGATATCGTGTCATTGCAGATCACATTCGTACTGTAGTATTCGCTTTAAGTGATGGTGCATTGTTTGCGAATGAAGGTCGTGGTTATGTATTGCGACGCATATTAAGACGTGCAGTAAGATATGGTTTAAAACTTGGTATTCAAGGATTATTCTTAAAGGATTTGGTCAAAATTGTGGTTGAAAACATGAGTGACTTCTATCCTAACTTAATTGAGAAGCAAACGTTGGTTGAGAAACTTGTGGAAGCAGAAGAAAAGCGATTTAAAAACACACTTATTGATGGCGAAAACTTACTGAAGAATATGATTGCGCATTTAGAAGGTCGTGTGTTAAGTGGGGAACAAGCTTTTACTTTGTATGATACTTATGGTTTTCCATTAGAACTAACCCAAGAGATTGCTGAAGAAGTTAAAGTGGAGGTTGATTTAGAGGGTTTCAAACATTACATGTCACTTCAACAACAACGTGCACGTGATGCTCGAACCAATGTTGAGTCCATGAATGTTCAATCTGAAGCTATGCTTAACTTCACTTTAGAAAGTCAATTCCTTGGCTACAATCAAACATCCACTGAAGCTAAAGTGATTGGACTATTTAAAGATCAAAGTAAGGTTGAAACCCTTCACGATGAAGGTTATGTTGTGCTTGATCAAACTACTTTTTATGCTGAGAGTGGGGGTCAAGTCAGTGATTCAGGTTACCTTTTGATTGACGATGTTAAGTGTGAAGTGTTAGAAGTCATCAAAGGTCCTCACAAACAGCATTACCATAAGATTAATTCACCTATTGAGATCACTGAAGGTATGAAGGTGAAAGTGGTTGTGGATGCATCACGTCGTTTTGAAATCAAGAAACATCACACTTTAGCCCATTTACTTCAAAGTGCACTTAAATTGACGTTAGGAAGCCACGTTGCACAAGCCGGTTCATACGTTTGTGAAGATTATACTCGTTTTGATTTTACGCATTTTGAAAAAGTGAGTTCATCACAATTAGAAACTATTGAGCAATGGATTAATGAGCAAATTCGAGTAGGCTATGATGTTGTAACTGAAGTTATGGACATCGAAACTGCTAAAGCTTCTGGTGCAACCGCATTGTTTGCTGAAAAATATGACAAAACTGTTCGTGTTGTATCAATTGGTGATGTGTCTAAAGAATTGTGTGGAGGAACACATGTTTCTAACACATCACAACTTGGATTAGCGAAATTAGTATCAGAAGAATCCATTGGTTCAGGAGTTAGACGTATTCTCATTAAGACGTCTTCTGCAGCGTTGCAAGAATATCAAAACATTGAAACCATGCTTTCATCCATTGGTAAGTTGGTTAATGTATCAAATTTAGGATTAATTGAATCTAAGATCCAACAACTTCTTACCCAACTGAATGAGAAGCAAAATCTTATCTCAGTGTATGAGCAAAAAATGCAAAACGATTATGCAGCATTATTAGCACAATCAAAACAACATTTCAATGAGTTATCTGCTGTGATGCATGTTGTTGATTCATCCTATGCAACGTCACTCAAACAACTAAGTGAAAATCTCATTCACCAACAAAAAGTGGATGTTGTTGTCTTAATTTCTGTAATAGAAGGTAAGTTGAGCTATGTTGTTAGTGGCTCATCAATGGCACTTGGGCATGAATTTGATGCTTCACAACTTGTTAAAGAACTTAATGTTTTCACACAAGGCCGTGGAGGTGGTAAGAAAGACTTTGCTCAAGGAGGAACAACAGCCAATATTGAACCTCAATCCATCATTGAACACTTAAAACTTCACTTTAATCATCGTTAAGTCCTTTAAAACACTGTCGTTTTAAAGTAAAATGAAGCCAGGAGGCCGCTATGAATAAAGAACAAACTATTGTGATGTCTGCAGAGACTTTAAGAAAAGAGCACATTCGACATGTGTTGAGTACAGTGGCTGATTTGCTTAAAGAGCGTGGGTATAATTCAGTGAATCAACTAGCTGGGTATTTAATCTCGAATGATCCCGCTTATATCTCATCATATAAAGGAGCACGTCAACTTATACAAGAAGTTGAACGCAATGATTTAATTGAAGAATTGTTGATGTTTTACCTTAATTCAAAATGAGATACATCGCTCTTGACATTGGAAGTAAAACCATAGGTGTTGCTTCTTCTCAAGGTCAATTGGCCTCTGCTTTAGTGACCATACGTTTTGAGTCAAACAATTTAGCTCAGGGATTAAGTAAACTATTAAAACAGGTTGATTTTTCACAATGTGAAAAAATCATTGTTGGTTATCCTTTGCATTTATCTGGAGATGAATCTGAAAGTTCCCATCGAGTGGATGTCTTTGTCCAACACTTAAAGGAGCAAATCAATGTTCCAATTCATTTTGTGGATGAACGCTTCTCCACTGTAGAGGCTTCTGATGTGTTGACACATCTCAATTTAAATCAAAAGAAACAAAGAACAATCATTGATCAAATGGCAGCAGTCATGATTCTGCAACGCTACATTGAAATGGAGGAAAAAGTATGACTATAGATGAAGGAAAATTCATTGTAATAGATGACCAAGATAAGGAAATTGAAATGACGATTATATTTACAGTTCAATCAACTGTAACAAATCGCAATATCGTGTGTTATACCAATGAAAATGATGATGAAGGGCAAGCATTCGCTTCTTATTATGATGAAGAAACAGGAGCATTAGAACCTGTTGTGCTTGAAGCGGAATGGGAATTTATCCAGGAGGTTTTCGATGCCTTTAGTGAAGAAGAAGAAACGGTCGTTAATTAAGCAGGCTTTGATTGGTTTAGGAGTGGTGTTGTTAATTGGGGCTTATGTAGGATACAACACCTATCAAACACTAAGTCAACCTGTTAGTGAAGAAACGGAGCTTGTTAAATTCGATGTGATTGCAGGGGATACAATGACCTCTGTTTTAGCACGAATGGAAGAAGAGGGTGTTATTCGCAATCGATATGTAGCTCGTTTCATGCTGAGAAATCAATCTGTGATGGTTTTTACAGGAAGTTATATGTTGGATTTATCCACAAGTGTTAACACCATGATGAGTATAGTGTCAAATCCAACTGCTGCAATTCAAAACACAGTGAGAATAACGTTGCCACCTGGCTTTTGGGCAAAAGATATGGCTAAACGTATCTCTACCTTCACAAACGTAAGTGAAGAAGAATTGTTAAATGCTTGGAATGATGAAGAATACATCACTGGTTTAATAAAGGACTATTCAGTCCTAACCAATCAAATTCTTAATCGCAAAGATGATGTTCGAGTTTTATTGGAAGGTTATTTATCCCCCAACACCTATGAGTTTTTTGTAGATACAAGCGTTGATGCCATTACTCGAACATTGCTTAATGAGACACAACGAGTGTATACAACTCATAAAGATCTATTTGATAAAAGTCGAAGAAGTGTGCATGATATCTTTATCATGGCCTCAATCGTAGAATATGAAGCTTCAAAATTTGAAGATATGCAAATGGTTGCAGGAGTTTTCTACAATCGTTTGAATATTAATATGCGTCTTCAATCCTCAGTTACAGTGTGTTACACCTTATATGAGTTTGAAAACTGGCGTGACTGTGAAAGATTATCAAATCAGCAAATTAACAGTCCTTACAATACTTATGTTGTGTCTGGACTTCCAGTAGGACCTATTTTAAATCCAAGTGAGAGTGCATTATTAGCTACGCTTAACTACACTCCTTCACGTTATTTCTATTTCTTAGCCGATGTGTATGGAGATGGAACAGTTTATTATGCAGAAACATTTGCGCAACATCAAGCCAACATTGATAAATATTTAAAAAGATAGGTGAACTATGAAGCATCCCATTATTATAGGCATTGCCGGAGGCAGTGCGTCAGGAAAAACACTCATTTCAAAGCGGCTTAAGAAGGCTTTTGAATCCAGTAATTCAGTGATTATCATCAAACAAGATGATTATTATCTTGATCAGTCTCACATGGAGATGCAAGAAAGAATTAAAACCAACTACGATCATCCCTTTGCGTTTGATAATGATTTATTGGTTGATAACCTCAAACAGTTAATGCAGCGATTATCGATTGATAAACCAACCTATGATTTTGTTAATCACACTCGCAGTTCGGTAATAGAGCATGTGGAAAGTGCTGATGTCATTGTTATTGAAGGACTCTTTGTGTTAGAACATGGACCTTTACGTGATTTATGTGATATTAAAGTCTTTGTGGAAACAGAGGCTGATGTTCGTTTTATTCGTCGCTTATCACGAGATGTACACCAACGTGGTCGCTCACTCGACAGTGTCATTGAGCAATACATGAAAACAGTACGTGTGATGCATGAACAATTCATTCAACCTTCTAAGAAGTATGCTGATGTGATTATTCCTGAAGGTGGGAAAAATGATGTAGCGATTGATTTGCTTACCACAAAGATCAGTAGTATCATTAATCAAAACATGCTATAATTTCAAAACGTTAGGAGAATAAGTATGAATCTAGAAAAAGTGTATGTTACCCAACAAGGGTATGAAGACCTCCTTAAAGAATATGAAACACTCGTCCATGTCACTCGTAAAGAAGTGATTGAAGAACTTCAAGCTGCACGTGCTCAAGGTGACTTAAGCGAGAATGCAGATTATGATGCTGCACGTGATCGTCAAGCCCGTATTGAAGCTAGAATTCGTGAAGTTGAAGCCATGCTCAACAACATTGAAATCATTGATGATAAAAAATCTTCTAAAGTGATTCGTATTGGATCAACCTTCACCATGTGTGAAATTACTCGCTCTAAAAACAAGGTTGTGGATGGTGAAGTAGAACGCTTTACTATTGTAGGTTCTGTAGAAGCGGATCCAATCAATGGAAAGCTTTCAAATGTGAGTCCATTAGCACAAGCTTTACTTGATCGCAAAGAAGGGGATGTGGTCACAGTTAATGTGGATGATCCTTATGAAGTTAAAGTTCTTTCAATCGAATAGGATAGTTACAGTTTAAATCAAATACTAAAGCAGGAGGAGTTATGAAAATTTATCCTGTTTTTTTATTGCTTTTTTTGGTAGGGTGTCAACCATTTCAACTTTTAGAAATGAGACAATCTGAAACCATGGAAATCCATGTCAGTGGTGCTGTAATAAGAGAAGAGTGGCTAAAAGTTCCGAATTTTTCAACTTTTGAAGATATCCTTCCTCTGATTCATCTTGATGATGATGCGGACATTAATAAAATTCATCCCGCTCAAATTTTCCGTCATTTAGATCGAATTATTATCCCTCACTTGAAGGATGTACCTTGTGTTTCTCTGAATCATGCCACTCACGAGGAACTCATGTCACTAACTGGAATTGGACAAGTGAGTGCGCAACGCATACTTGATTATCGTGTTCATGTAGGTCTTTTTCGAAAAATTGAAGATATTATGAACATAAAAGGAATCAAAGAAGCTACTTTCTCAAAGATTAAAGATCACATATGCCTTTGATGAATGGCTATCTCTTTGGGTTAGTGATGATTGTTGCAGTATTTAATGGTGTTCATGTTTTAGGGCTTTCGTTATTGTGCCTATATTGGTTGTTTAAAACAGGTCGCTCACACTTTAGTCCCATCTTATTGAGTTTATGTCTACTTAGTTATGTAGCTTTTGCTCATGCTTTCAATCATCCATTAAATCAATATTCATGTGTCAAAATAGTACAACATTATGAAACAGGGGGAATGCTACAATACGCCAATCAACATTTTACAACCTTTCAACCACTTGATAAGAACATTCATCACTTCTGTGCAAACTTTAGTTTTAAACCAGCCACAACTTTAAATCGATCAGTGATAGATCCTCTCTCACGTTATCACCAAGCCAAAAATATCAAAGGTGTTGTGACGTTTACAAATATCACAAATCAGAGGACATCACTTTTTGAAATAATTAAACATTCTTTCAATGATTCATTGTTTGAAAAAGAATCAGATCTTTTTTGGATGATGAATCATAGTGGGGTATGGATGATGTCATTGATAAGTGTGCTAACTTCTTTACTTAATCTAAAAATGAAAAGAAAGCACGTTGATCTGTGTGTTCATGGCATAACTATTCTTTTTGCATTATTAAGCTTTGATCCAAGAACATTGCGCTTGTTAATGATTTCCATCTGTCGGTTACTTCATCTAAATCCAATGTACTCAAGGTATTTATCCTTAGTCATGGTTCTGCTTGTTTTCCCCACAAGCATTGTTTCACTTTCATTTCTATTTCCATTCATCATGTTGTTAGCTCAAACTATGAAATTGAATCGTTTAAGACAAGCAATACTAATGGTTGCACTTCAGATGTGGGTATTGGGGTCATGGTCACTCTTAATGTTGTTTATCTATGGTCTACTAGGTAAAATCATTTTGTGGGTTTCCCTTATGACACATTTCCCGTTCTTATCTGAACTGAAACATCCATTTTCAAGACTATTAGAAATGATGAATACCACAACTCGATTTTATGGAGGAATTCAATCATCGACCTTCTTTTTCATTGTTTTTTTGATTGGCATATTCAATCACAATAAAAAGTATCGTTTGATATCAACTCTTCTTGTTTTAATCCTTTTAACTCGACCAATGTCGTTTTTTCCTCAAGTTCATTTTATTAATGTAGGACAAGGGCATGCAACACTGTTTCAAAATAAAGAAGCTTACTTGATTGATACAGGCACTTCAAAACATTCGATTTATTTAAGACATTACTTAAATCATCAGGGTATTCATGCTCTTTCCCAACTCTTCATTACTCACGATGATCAAGATCATTCTGGAGGTGTAGAATCATTGATTAAAGATCGCTTCATTAAGGATGTTTACCCTCATAAAACATCGTATTGTCAATCACACATTTGTATTCATTCCCTTCTACAATCAACCTATAACAATTCCAATGAAGACAGTGCTATCTATCACATCCAATTTGCTGGTTTAAAAGTGTTAATCACTGGTGATGCTTATCATGAACAGGAAAAAAGTTTGATTAACATGTATCATGACCTAAACACTGATGTATTGCTAGCTGGTCATCATGGATCTAGGACCAGCTCTCATCCAGATTTTATTGCCCATATTAAACCTCGATTAGTGATCATATCAGCGCAACAATCCATGTATGGACACCCTCATAGTGAAACACTTCAAACACTCACTAGGTTTCAACTTAACATGCTTGAGTTAGAAAAAATTGGAGACTTAAAAATCATTCTTCTTCCTTGGTTCAATCTACTATTATCAAGTGAAGGGGGATTTGCTATAATGAGATAGTATGAAAACTCTTGTTATCGCTCCAACCAAATCCGATCTCTATGACATCATTAAGAAAGATGTTGAAAAGCGACACTTAGATCAAGTAGATTGGTTTTACTATGATCTTTCAGAAAATGATGTTGATGTTAATGATCTTATTCATCAATGCATTACCATTAGCATGTTTGAGCTCCCTCGAGTGATTACCATCATTTTCACATCTAATCATCGTTTAGCTCATGAAATTGCTCAAGCTATTCAATACTTAGAACCATCCATTGCCTGTTATGTTGGTGTTGAAGGTAAACGCTTTTCAACTCAAGATCCGATTATTCAAGCCATTAAACAAGAGAATCGTCAATTAGAACGTCAAGCATTAACACTTAAAACAAAAAGTGAACTTATTCATTCCTTAGCAACACATTACAAATTAAAACTAACCCCAGCTCAAATGGAATATTTAACTCAGGTTTTATCTTTTGATCGTAATCAAATTGAATCTGAATTGTATAAATGCTCGCTTTATCCTCATACGTTAAGTATGGAGGTGTTGAAAAAATTAATCAAACCTCAAATCAGTGACAGTGTCTTTGAATTAAGCAAAGCCATCATGAAGAAAGATTTGAATCAATCCTTTACTTTGTATCATGATCTCACTTTACTAAAGGTAGATCCACTTGCAATCATTCCTATCTTGGGATGGCAGCTTCGATTGATGATGCAAATATTTGAACTTAAAGAACGTGGAATGAATCATCATGCCATGAATCAAATCCTCAATGAGAATCCTTATGCCTTTGATAAAGCTGTTGAATACACTCGTTTTACGACATCTACCAATGTGAAACAACTTATGATTATGTTGAGTCATCTGGATGCAAACATCAAACAAGGCAAACAAGATAAAAAAATCGGATTTGAACGATTTTTGCTAGAAAGTGTGAGGTAGTATGGAATCTTTAAAGGAACTCTATAAAGCCGGTCCTGGACCGTCAAGTTCACATACATTAGCTCCTATGAGAGCATGTGAGTTGTTTAAACAGCATGTGAGTCAAGTAACTCATTACGAAGTTGAATTATATGGATCACTTTCTTTGACAGGGAAAGGGCATTATACGGATGCAATCATTGAAAAAACGCTCGCACCAATTCCCACAAAAGTTTTCTTTAAAACTGATTGGGATTATGATTTCCCATCTGGCTTAATTCTTAAAGCATTCAATCAGGATCGCTGTGAACTCACCTGGGTTGTCTATTCCTTAGGAGGAGGATCAATCAAAATCCTTAACAGTGAGTATGATTTTCAAAAACAAGTCTATCCTCAAACCTCGCTGAATGAAGTGTTTCAGTTTTGCAAAGAAAACAAGTTAACATTACCAAACTACGTCTATCATTATGAACCAGACATTAAACCTTATTTAGAAGAGATGCTCATGGTTATGTTTAATTCAGTTAGAGAAGGGCTTAAACAAGATGGTCTTCTTCCTGGTACACTTAAACTAAAACGAGTTGCCAAGGATTTGTATTTTAAAGCCTCTCACAATACTTCAGAGGACAAAGGGAAAAGATTACGTCTTATGGCTTATTCATACGCTGTGAGTGAGCAAAACGCTTCAAATCAAACCGTAGTCACTGCACCCACCATGGGAGCATGTGGAATTATCCCATCTTTGCTGTATTATGCCTATTATGATTTAGGTTTTGAAAAACATCGACTTATTGATGCTTTAGCCGTGGCAGGTATCTTTGGAAATCTGATTAAAACCAATGCAACGATTTCAGGGGCCATTGGAGGGTGTCAAGCAGAAGTAGGGAGTGCGTGTTCTATGGCCGCTGCAGCTAAAGCTTACTTGGATGGTCATTCCATGAAAGTGATTGAAAATGCAGCTGAAATCGCCATGGAACATCATTTAGGATTAACCTGTGATCCCATTGCTGGTTATGTCATGATCCCATGCATTGAACGTAATGCAGCAGCAGTGTTAAGAGCATTTGATGCGGTATTTATGTCTTCAACACTTAGTGATTTCAAAGATAATGTGGTTGGATTTGATGAAGTGGTATCAACCATGAATTATACCGGTCAAAAACTGGTGGTAGAGCTAAAGGAAACTTCGTTAGGTGGATTAGCAACCATCGTGAATGTCGATAAAAAAAGTGTTTAGTCTAAATTAGACTAAACACTTTTCTCTAGTGCGTTGTACGCTTTAGCAAAGCGAGCTTTTTGACGGGCAGCATAGTTTTTGTGGTAGATTCCACTGCTTACTGCTTTATCAAGTTTTGAATTCAATGTGTTAAGTGCTACTAAAGCACCTTCTTTATCTTGGGCTGAGATAAGTTTAATCACTGATTTCATCGCAGTTTTTAATGCTGATTTTTCAGAAGTGATGGCCGCTGCTTTTTTCACGTTAGTGAGTGCGCGCTTCTTCTGAGATTTGATATTTGGCATACGATCCTCCTTAATTGCTTTTTTATTATAGCAACACCAACTTCAAAATGCAATCATAAGGTGATGTGCGTACTTAAGTGTTTTTTGATAGAATAGAAGCGAGGTTAAATATGAACAAAAAAAGAGTCGTTTTTATGGGTACACCCATCTTTGCAGCACACATACTAGAACACCTTTTAACTTTTCCAATTGAACTGGTTGGGGTGGTTTCTCAAATGGATAAAAAGGTAGGAAGAAAGCAAGTATTAACACCAACACCAGTGAAAGAAGTTGCGTTAAACCATGATTTAACTCTTTTTCAACCCTTTAAGATTAAAGAAATTGAAGAACAACTTAAAGCCTTAAACATTGATGTCATCATTACATGTGCGTATGGACAATTTCTACCTTCAACTATTCTAGCTTGTGCTAAGGAAGAAACGCTGAACATCCATGCATCATTACTTCCGAAATACCGTGGTGGCGCACCCATCCATTGGGCGGTGATCAAGGGTGAGAAAGAAACAGGTGTCAGTTTGATGCGAATGATCAAAGCCATGGATGCTGGAGAAGTGTTTGCTCAGTGTAAAGTGAAGATAGCAGATGATGATACTACTTCTGTGGTTCATGACAAGCTTATTGTATGTGCGAAAAATTGCTGTGATCTTTATTTGATGGATATTCTTGAAGGACGACTTACAGGAGTTGAACAAGATGAATCCTTAGTGACATTTGGTTACAACATTACTTCAGAAGATGAACACATTTTATTTAATAAGCCATGTGACGAGGTTCATAATCACATCCGAGGATTGATTGGGTGGCCTGTAGGGTATGCACTCTTACAAGGAAAACGATTTAAATTTTATGGATCTAAGAAAACACTTACTTCATCCCATCAAAAACCTGGAACAATCACACAAATCGATCAAGATGGGTTGCATGTTAGTACGCATTCTACTAATATTTGTATAACTCACATTCAAGTGGAAGGACGAAAAATGTATCCAGTGATGGAAGATCATGGATACTTACAACAGTTCCTTCATGAAGTATTTGAGTAATTCATCCATAAAAGCATGTAACTTAGCCTAATTTTCATTGAACTATAGAAAGGTATGGTATGGTGTAATCACCAAGGATGTATGAGTCAAAACACGTCATTTAAACAGCGTTTATTGAATCAATTTAAAGTTCTGACCACGATAGCTTCACATCACTTGGTGGTTGATGAGTCATCAGACACATTTTCACTGCATGATTTATCCGAAAGTGAGGCATCTAGAATTTTTAAGGCAAATGAAGAAAAAGGTTTATTACTTCAAGGCAAAACCTCATTGGGAAATGTAAGAATATTCAGTGATGATGTGCATGTGATTGAGTCTTTTGGTAATTTAGTCCTAGCAACAATCAAAGGTAAAGAAGTTCGCTTTGATTTAAAACTTTTTGAACTCGAAGAACAACTCCATGACTATGGATTTGTGAGAGTCAGTAAGTCCATGATTGTGAATACACGTCACATTGATGCTGTCTCATCTAGCTTTAACGCTAAGTTGCGTTTGCATTTATCCAATGGTGAATTTGTCGATGTTAATCGATCGTACTTAAAAACATTCAAGTCATACATGAAAGAGAGGGAACCATCATGACATATCTTATTTATGCGCTTTGGTTCATAGCCTTCATCATCGCTATACGATTAGGGTTATCCCTATATTACCAATGGCGTTATCAAGACATCATTCCATCCAATCCCAAAAAGCAACGCCAACTTTTAACCATGTATGCGTCGCCACTGATTTTAGTGCTTGCACTTTCTTTTGGTCTACAGACACAAACTCAACCTCAACCACAAATTACAGGTTTGGACACAAAACACTTACCTGCTGACAGTTACAATATGTATGCTGAAAATGCACCTGCTGTTCGATCCAGTGATGAGATTGAAGTGAAAGGTTATGTATTAATTGAAGAAGAGGGTGTTGAAGTCAAATACTTTGTGATTACCATTCGAGATGAATCGTACTTAATTAAAGATCCTAGTGCAGAATAAAGTGGAAATTCCACTTTTTTTGTGTTTTACTTTATGTTGGTTGCTTTTTTGATATAATAAGAACGAAAAAAGAGGTAATGTATGAACAAACAATATGAACTCAATAAAAACTTAGCCCAAATGTTAAAAGGTGGTGTCATTATGGATGTCACATCAGCAGCAGAGGCTTTAATTGCTCAAGAAGCAGGAGCATGTGCCGTCATGGCATTGGAGCGAGTTCCTGCTGATATTCGTAAAGATGGTGGAGTTGCTCGTGCATCTGATCCAAAAATGATTAAAGAGATTCAAGCAGCTGTGTCCATTCCAGTCATGGCGAAGGTGAGAATTGGTCATTTTGTGGAGGCTCAAATCTTAGAAGCACTTGAAGTGGATTACATTGATGAGTCTGAAGTACTCACCCCAGCAGATCCAACCCTACACATTGATAAAACAGTTTTCAAAGTTCCATTTGTGTGTGGTGCTAAGAATTTAGGTGAAGCCTTACGTCGAATTTCTGAAGGTGCATCTATGATTCGTACCAAAGGTGAACCAGGAACAGGGGATGTCATTGAAGCGGTTAAACACATGAGAATGATGAACTCCGAAATTCGTCGCATTCAAGGACTAGAAAAAGCTGAACTTTTCCATGCAGCTAAAGAACTTCAAGCACCGCTTCATTTAGTGGAGTATGTGCATGAACATGGAAAGTTACCTGTGGTTAACTTCGCAGCTGGAGGTGTCGCAACCCCTGCTGATGCGGCCATGATGATGCAATTAGGCTGTGATGGCGTCTTTGTCGGATCTGGTATTTTTAAATCTGGAGATCCTCGTAAACGTGCAGCTGCTATTGTTAAGGCTGTAACTCATTTCAATGATCCAAAAGTGCTAGCAGAAGTCAGTGAAGATTTAGGTGAGCCAATGGTTGGAATCAATGTTTATTCTGTTAAAGAAGAAGACAAGATGGCAGATCGAGGATATTAATGATCATTGGTGTATTAGCCATTCAAGGGGCTTTTAGAGAACACATGGATGTCCTTCAACGGCTTCATGTGCAAGGTCGACTCATTAAGAAAGTGAGTGATCTTGATGGTATTGATGGACTCATTTTACCTGGTGGTGAAAGCACTGCCATGGCAAAACAAATGAAAGAAAACGGGCTTTTTGAAGCTCTTCAAAGCAAAATCATTCAAGGGTGTCCTGTGATGGGAACGTGTGCAGGATTAATTTTATTATCAAAAGAAATCACCAATCAACCGGTGAGTACTTTAGGAGTCATGGATATTCGTGTTAAGCGCAATGCCTATGGTCGTCAGTTGGATTCCTTTTCGACATTAGCTCCGATTAAATACATCAGTAATGAACCTTTAGAACTTGTCTTTATTCGTGCCCCATACATTGAAGAAGTGGGAAAGGGAGTTGAGGTGTTATGTGAAGTGGACGACCACATTGTGGTTGCACTTCAAAACAACATGCTTGCATTAGCTTTTCATCCTGAATTAACAGGCATTGATGCTGTGCATGTCTATTTTATTGAACATATGATAAAGAAAGAGAGGATAGACCATGGATCAATCTCGCATCCGTAATTTTTCCATTATCGCGCATATTGATCATGGTAAATCAACCTTAGCAGATCGTATTTTAGAATTAACCCAGACTGTGGCCAGTCGTGAAATGATGGCCCAAATTTTAGATTCCCTCGATTTAGAACGTGAACGTGGTATTACGATTAAACTCAATGCTGTTCAGCTGCAATACAAAGCCCGTGATGGAGAAGTATATACGTTGCACCTCATTGATACCCCAGGTCATGTTGACTTCACCTATGAGGTCTCACGCTCTTTAGCAGCTTGTGAAGGTGCTGTGTTGGTAGTTGATGCTGCTCAAGGCATTGAAGCACAAACGTTAGCTAACGTCTATTTAGCTCTGGATAATGATTTAGAAATCATTCCAGTCATTAATAAAGTGGACCTACCTAGTGCAGACCCACAACGTGTCATTGAAGCCATTGAAAATACCATTGGACTAGAAGCTAAAGATGCACCACTCATTTCCGCAAAAAATGGGTTAAACATCGAAGATGTACTCGAGGCAGTCATTAAAAAAGTACCTGCTCCAAGAGGTGATATCAATAAACCTCTAAAAGCTTTGGTGTTTGATTCTATCTTTGATCCCTATCGAGGGGTTATCGCGTACATTCGTGTTGTGGATGGTTCCATTAAAATCGGTGATAAACTACGTTTCATGGCCACAAAGGCTGAATATGAAGTGGTTGAATGTGGTATACGTACTCCAAAAGAAGTGAAGAAGCAAGAACTTGTTGCTGGAGAAGTAGGATGGGTCGCAGCTGCGATTAAATCCATTAAAGATGTGCGTGTGGGGGATACCATCACTCATGTGCATCGTCCTTCACTTGAACCACTTAAAGGGTATCGAGAGCTCAATTCTATGGTCTTTTGTGGGTTGTATCCTACAGATACATCCAAATACAATGAGTTAAGAGAAGCATTAGAAAAACTTAATCTGAATGATGCTGCCCTCAAGTTTGAAGCAGAAACATCTGTTGCGTTAGGATTTGGGTTTCGTTGTGGATTCTTAGGACTACTTCACATGGATGTGGTTCAAGAACGTATCGAACGAGAGTATAAAATTCCTCTTATCGCAACTGCTCCATCTGTGGTTTATCATGTCTATTTAACCGATGGATCGATGATTACCATCGATAATCCAAGCTTACTTCCTCCTGTGCAAAAGATTCAACGCATTGAGGAACCTTTTGTAAAAGCTACCATGATGGTTCCTAATGAATATGTTGGAGCTTTGATGGAGTTATGTCATAAAAAACGTGGTATTTATGAGGATCTTGTGGTGATTGATGATCAACGTCGTCAACTTATATATTAAGTCTCATTATCAGAGATAGTTTATGATTTCTTTGATCGACTTAAATCCATTTCAAGAGGGTATGCCTCCTTTGATTATGAATTCATTGGATATGTCGAATCTAAACTGGTTAAGATGGACATTCTGCTTAATGCTGAATCAGTCGATGCTTTATCCATCATTGTCCATCGTGATTTTGCCTATGCTCGAGGTAAAGTGATTGTTGAAAAACTCAAAGAACTCATTCCACGACAACAGTTTGAAATTCCTGTTCAAGCAAGTATTGGAAACAAAGTCATTGCACGATCAGACATAAAAGCTCTGCGCAAAAATGTCTTAGCTAAATGTTATGGTGGGGATATCTCACGTAAACGTAAATTATTAGAAAAACAAAAAGAAGGAAAGAAACGCATGAAGCAAGTAGGGAATGTTGAAGTCCCTCAAGAAGCTTTCATGGCGGTTTTATCCATGGATGAATAAGCAACTTCGGTTGCTTATTTCTTTAGGAGGAATATGAAAAACATTGAAGAACTCATGAACTTGATGAATGAAGTGCGTCAACGATTAGGATGGGATATCATTGATACCAATCAAACTATGATGGGGTATTTGGAAGATGAAGTGAAAGAACTACGAGTGGAAATCGATCAAAATAATACTCAAGGCATTGAAGATGAGTTAATGGATGTCTTTTTTGTGTGCTTATCACTAATTCATGATAATAAAATTGATGTGAGTATAGCATTAGAGCGTAAACTCAATGAAGTGGTGAAAAAATATGAATCACGTTGAGCATCTATATCTTCATATTCCTTTCTGTACTCATATTTGTGCGTACTGTGACTTTGTTAAATCACGTTATCATGAAGGTTTGGCTGATCAAGTCATTCATCGTCTAGTTGAAGATATTGAAACATGTCCCTCTCTTTTTATAAAGACATGTTACATTGGTGGGGGAACCCCTTCAGCCTTGTCTTTGCATCAACTTGAATTACTTCTTAAAGCAATTCAGATTAAATGGGGTAATATTGAAGAATTCAGTGTGGAAATCAATCCTGAAGATATGACACTTGAAAAAATGGAATGTTTGAAGAGATATGGTGTGAATCGATTAAGCATGGGAGTACAAGCCATTCAACAACGCTTACTGACCATTATCACTCGTCATCATGATTTCAATGATGTCAGAAAAGTAACACATTGGGCTCATGAATGTGGAATTAATAATATTTCATATGATCTAATGTATGGATTGCCAACCCAAACCATTGAAGAATTTAAAGCTTCCATGATTGAGGTAGTGAGATTAAACCCAACTCATCTTTCTTTGTATGCTTTAACAATTGAACCTAATACAGCTTTTGGCCGCCAAAAAGTTCAGCCTGTTGATAATGAGTTGGAAGGATTAATGTATCAATGTGCTATTGATACTTTAACTCAATTGGGTTATCACCATTATGAAGTCAGTTCATTTGCTAAAACGAATGATTTTCGCTCACAGCACAACTTATCTTATTGGAGATACAAAGATTTCATTGGACTAGGACCTGGAGCTGCATCCAAAGTCGGCAATCAACGTTGGACCAATACACGCAACATTCACCATTATACACTAAAAGAAAACCTCCTTTCTGAAGAGGTCTTCTTAACACATCAGGATAGTGTAATTGAGCATTTAATGATGGGATTACGTTTGGATGAACCTTTGGATTTATCCAAGCTAGCGCAAGACTTTCCAGAATTGATTGCTCAACTCAACACTGTGTTGTATCAATCTGCCGAATGTGGGTGGTGTCATTATGATTATCCAAAACTTGAGAGCACACCTTTAGGTCGATTGTTTCTTCATGACTTCATTGTAAAGATCATGGAAGCACTTGAAAACTAACGAATTGGATTATGACAACGATAATACTCAACCAAGGCTAGAGTAGACAAGGATTCGTTATGTTCATTGATGATGGATTCTACCATGGACGTAATTTTTTCAACCACAGGTAAATGCAGTTGTCTTTGATTGGCTTCATGCATAACACAGCGCAAATCCTTTAAGAAGTGGGAGAGAATGAATCCTGGATTCATGTCATCACTTAAGTAAAGGGGTCCATTATGGATAGTTTGCCAAGAACTTGCTGCTCCTTGATTAATTAAAACTAAAACATCTTCCATGTTTAAATGGACGTGCTTAGCATATTCCATGGCTTCAAGAAGACCGGCTAGATTGGTGGCTACACTGATTTGATTGGCCATTTTTGTGTGTTGTCCATTTCCTGAAGGACCACAATATTTAACTTTAGATCCCATAAGTTCTAAAAGAGGCATCAAACGTTTAACAATCTCTTGATCTCCACCTACCATGATGGATAAAGTTGCTTGTGCTGCACCTCCTAAGCCTCCACTCACAGGAGCATCTACCCAATGTAACTGAGCTGCTTTGGCTTGTTCATAGAGTGTGGTTGTTAAAGAAGGAAGGTTAGTGGACATATCAATGATGATGGTATCTGCATTAACATGAGGGAGGACCTCAGTTGTAAAAACAGACTTTACAACATCAGGTGTCGATAACATCATGATGACCACATTAGCATCCTTGACACACGATGCAATTGAGTTGTGAACGGTTGCACTCTCCCTGAATGGTTCGCTTTTGCTTGCTGAGCGGTTATAAACATGCACATCATGAAAGCGCGTCAAGTGTGTGACCATCCTTGACCCCATTAATCCTAATCCTAGCCATGCGATTTTCATTATAGTCTCCATTCTTTAGGTTGTATTCTACATAATACTATGATAACATAGAAATGCTTTTATTCTAGGGGTGAGGTTTCCTCGACCCACATCTTGGTGTAAAAGGACTAGAAAGAGAGAGGACAATATGATTTCAAAAGAAAGAAAACAAGAAATCATGAAAGAGTATGCTCGTTTTGAAGGAGATACAGGATCAGTAGAAGTGCAAGTTGCCGTTCTTACTGAACAAATCAACGTCTTAACTGAACACTTAAAAGTGCATTCAAAAGACTTCCATTCACTTCGTGGCTTACTTAAAATGGTTGGACGTCGTCGTAGTTTCTTAAACTACCTTCGTAAATCTGACATCAACCGTTATCGTGAACTTGTAAGTCGTTTAGGACTTCGTAAATAAATCAAACTTCGGTTTGATT
>CAYSNT010000001.1:0-33805 GCA_964432505.1 uncultured Erysipelothrix sp. | reverse complement strand
AAAGATTTCCTAATCATCATAATACTGGCAATGCAATCCCTAGTCTAATGAAGTAATAAGATTAGCATTTAAACGCATTAGAAATGTTCTTGCTTCTTGCATCATCTTTGTGTCTTTGAGATGCTTTGGATCATGAGCATCTACCCCAACAATGATTTTGCATCCACGCTCTGCAACAATCTTCCAGAAGGTCTCATTAGGATAATGATCCCTGTATCGCTTGCCACCAAGATTATATTCCATGATGGTATTCGTTTCTATGGCCACATCACATAACGCATGAATCATTTCAATGGTCGCGCTATTAATCACATTAGCCGTCTTCAAAAAGAGGTCTGGGTGAGCGAAGATTTTATATACCCCACTTCTCATGGCTTTTATGGAATCTGATAAATAATCATGATAGAGATTACGATAGTCTTTATAGTTACCGTAATAGGTCTCATTACTGTCTTTAATGTGGAAGTGATTACCTAACACGATAAGATCTAAGTCATATTCCTCAACCAATGCCTTTAACTCACTTAAGCGTGACTCAAAGAATTCAGCTTCTAATCCCACAAGAATATTAATCTTGTTTTTATATTTTTCTTTTAAAGCACGAATGGAAGTGACATACTCTTTCATTTCTCTCATGTGCATACGAATGCGATCAGTTTCATCCTCAATCAAATTCCATGGCGCATGATCAGTAAAAGCCAACTCATCATATCCTGCTTCAATGGCAGCTAAAACATAATCCTCATCAGTTCCATACGCATGTTTACACCGGCGAGTATGGGTATGATAATTACCATTAATCATAAAACACCTCCTTAAGCGTCAATCCTCTTGCTTCTGCTTTATATCGACTCATGCCTTTTTGCTTTGCTTCTAGAACCTCTGAGATGAAGGTCATTGATTCTTTTCCAGAACCAATCGCAATCAATACCCCCACCATCATACGCACTTGATATTGAAGAAAGGCTTTTCCTTTAACATGAATCTGAATCACTTCATCATTAAAGATCACCTCACACGATTGTATGGTTCTCACTTGATTTTCTTTAAGTGCTTTTGGTGTCACATTAAAACCAGTAAAATCATGCGTCCCTACAAATGCTTTGGCGGCTTCTTTCATTTTTATCGCATCCAATGGGTATTTATGAAAATATTCACTCATGTGTTGCTTAACTTGATAATTTTTTAGACGAATCGTATAAACATAATGTTTGGATGTGACACTGTAACGCGCATGAAAAGTGTCATCCACAATCTTTACATCATGAACATGAAGATCTGCTGGGCAATGAGCATTGATTGCTTTAAGCCATGCTGCTTCACTCAAATGCTTGTTGACATCCACGTGAGCCACATAATGATCAGCACTCACATGTTTGTCCGTTCGTCCACATCCGACCACACATACTCGCTCTTTGATAATAGGAAAAAATGCATTTTCCAGAGTTTCTTGTACAGTGCGCTTATGCGCCATTTTTTGCCATCCCTCAAAATGATATCCAAGAAAAGACAACGTCAGTTTTAAACGAACCATGCTAAGGTAACCACACTCGCAAGAATCAAGCAGACAAGCACAAAGGAAATCCAATCTTTCATTGTTATCTTCAACTGTTTATAGCGTGTACGTATTGAAGTAGGTGAATATCCACGTGCTTCCATCGCATCCGCTAACTCTTCAGCTCTTTGAAAACTTGAGACAAAGAGTGGAACAATCAAGGACAATATAGCTACAATCTTTTCATTGATTTTCCCTTCACTCAAATCAACACCACGTGAGGCTTGAGCTTTCATGATGCGTTGTGACTCTTCAATGAGGGTTGGAATAAAACGTAACGCAATAGAAATCATCATGGCAATTTCATGGGCTGGTACTTTGAACCGTTTGAAAGGTGCTAATAAATCTTCAATCCCTAAAGTTAAATCAAGAGGTTTTGTGGTTGCAGTGAGAAGTGTAGTGATCATGATCATGAGCAGTAAACGAACCACAATGTAAGCAGTTTGAAATAAAGCATCACTGTATACCAGTAATCCAAATAAGTTAATAACAACATATCCCGTTCTTAATACAAAGACATTAATGACCAACAAGAACATGAGCATCAACATCACAGGTTTAAGTGACTTAAGAATAAATCCAAATTTCAAGCGAGAAAGTAAGACCAAACTTACCGCGATAAACCCAATAATACCATATCCAACAAAACGAGCAGGTAAGAAAATGGCCACCATTAAAAGCAGCATATTCACAATTTTAATACGAGGATCTAAACGGTGGATAATGGAGTTGGTTGGGATGTAGCGTCCTAATGCAATGTTAGTCATGACGTTGTCCCTCCTTGATGGAGCGAGCGAGTTTATCCAAATCTAATGTGTGATCATCAAAAGTAATGTTTTTTGCTTTTAAGTATGATCGAAGTTCAAGCAGTGGAGGTTTAACTAAACCATATCCTTCATGAAGGTTGGTTTCATTAAAGAAATCATCTTTGCTTCCTTCAAACACTACACTTCCTTGATCAAGCATAATCACATCAGTTGCATAGTTTAAAACATGATTCAAATCATGCGTAATCATCACAATGGTGGTTTTCGATTTATTTAAATCTTGAAACAAGGCCATCATAGAGGCACTGCCTTCAGGATCAAGTCCAGCTGTAGGTTCATCTAACACCAAAATTTTCGGTCTTAAGGCTAAGATACCCGCAATCGCAACACGTCGCTTTTGACCTCCTGAAAGTTCTAAAGGAGAACGTTCGTAAAATGAGGAATCTAATCCCACTCGATTCAGTGATTCTTGAGCAATATCTTGTGCTTCAATTTGAGTTGCACCAAAGTTAAGTGGTCCAAACATCACATCTTTAAGAATAGTTTCTTCAAACAATTGATATTCAGGAAACTGAAAGACTAATCCCACTTTCTTTCGAAGTGGTTTAAGTTCTTTCACTTTCTCATTAGCACTGATACGTTTACCATCCACCACCAATGAACCACCAGTTGGTGTCACGAGTGCGTTGAAGTGCTGTACAAGTGTGGATTTACCACTGCCTGTCGCACCAATGATAGCCGTAAAGGACCCTTCTTTAATTGAAGTGGTGACTTCTTTTAAAGCATGATAGGCAAACACCGAGTTAGGTGAATACTCATAGGACAGTTTTTCAACATCAATAATCATAAGTGTTCTACCATCCCTTCTAATGTCGTTTGAGGAACATCAATTCCAACTGATTTTAAAGCATATTTAAATTTTAATGCAAACGGAATATCCAACTTAATTGATTTCAATAATGCCTCTTGAGCCAATACCTCATGAGGATGTCCATAATCAAGCACTTGACCTTCATTCATCACATAAACCACATCTGATTGATAAGCTTCCTCAATATCATGTGTGATGGAAATGATGGTCATGTTGGTTTGTTCATGAAGCTGTTTTACCAAATCATTCACTTCAGCTTTACCTTTAGGATCAAGCATCGATGTTGCTTCATCCAAGATTAAGATTTGGGGAGCCATGCTTAAAGCACCCGCAATCGCAACACGCTGTTTTTGACCTCCACTTAATTTAGTGGGTTCAAAATTCAAGTAATCACTCATTCCTACTGCGGAGGCAAAACGTTCAATGATGCCATCCATTTCTTTTGGATCAACTCGATGATTTTCAAGACCAAACGCGATATCATCTCTCACGGTAGAACCGATGAATTGATTATCTGGATTTTGAAAGACAAGTCCGACTTTAGAACGTATTTCATCCACATTTTCTAAGTTCAATGGTAAACCATCCACAATGATTTCACCTTGAGAGGTTTGAAGAAGCCCAATAATGCACTTGGCAATGGTGCTCTTTCCCGAACCATTATGACCTACGATTGTGACATACTTCCCTTGAGGGATGCTTAAAGAGACATTGCTCAGTGCTAAGTCAGTGTTGTTGTAGGAAAAGGATATATTTTTAATTTCAATAATCGACATGAATGAGTTCCTCACAATGAATCGTAGTGTTTTGGTGTGCTAAAGTAGATAGATTGTTTAAAAGCTGTTGTTTTTCTTCAATTGATTGAATCACCATTTCTATTTTGATTTGCTCTTCATTCACTTCAAGAAGTGAATAATCTCCTTTAATGTGTGATAAAGGTTTAAGAGGATCATCAAGATAAGACAATGTCACAAGTAGTTTTAAAGGTAATATGGCTTCCATTAAAACAGGGAAATCAATGTTTACTTCTTTCTTTTGATGTAATGATATTGTTGTCTTTTCTTGCTTCTTAAAACGTGAACGTGATACTAAACCACGCATGCTTTCAAGAAATGAAACAAGTTTTAGTTGCTTTATTTTTACAGATGATTTCATTGTACTATTTTACCATAAAAGTGACTGTCATGGGGTTTATGAGTAATTTTCAACAGTCCATCTCCAACATCAATTTTCTCAACATTCACATAAGCATGTTGTTTAATCCACGATTCAAATTCACTGATTTTATGAATCATTTTCTTAAATTGACGTGAGCGATGTTGAATGTCTTCATCTCTCGCACCGTGAAAATCGATATTATCAATAAGCATACAACCCGAAGGCTTCAAAAAAGGGAAAAAGCGTTGAAAGAAACGTTGGTTGGAAGCTTTAGCCCCATCAATGATAATACAATCATACATTTGATGCGGTGAATACTCAAATGCATCAGTGCAAATCATTTTAATTTGATTACGTTGATCAAGAAGTGATTTATATTTAATGGCTTCTTCATAACGATCTTCATCTTTTTCTAGTGTAGTGATGGATAAATTTTCATGTTTATGAGCTAGAGATAAACTTGAAAATCCTATGGCAGTTCCAATTTCAAGAACACTAAAACAGTGATGCAAGGTTATTTCCTTGGAAATAGCCTCAATAGTATCATCACTCATAATAGGAATATCAGTAATCAGTGCGATTTGCTTTAAGTCATGTAGGTTCATAAAGTAAAAAAAGCGGCATAGGCCGCTTTTAGACTAATTCAATAATGGCCATAGGCGCAGCATCACCACGGCGAACACTTGTTTTAATTACACGAGTGTATCCACCTTGACGTTCTGCATAACGAGGTCCAAGTTCATCAAATAGTTTTTGTAATGCTAATTGACCAGTTTCTTCATTGGCAACAACATTAAACATTTTCTTCGCTGCTTGACGACGAGCATGTAAGTCACCACGTTTTGCAAGGGTGATTAACTCATCAACCACACTACGAAGTTCTAATGCCTTGTGTTCAGTGGTTTCAATGCGTCCCGCAATGATTAAACTTGTTGCTAAATTACGAAGCAAAGCCTTGCGATGATCAGCAGTACGACCGAGTTTACGATTTTGCATAGGTTCTCTCTCCTGTCTTATTCATACGATTTAAAGCCAAGCCCCATATCATGAAGTTTGTCTTTAACTTCTTTAAGTGATTTTTTACCAAGATTACGCACTCTCATCATGTCTTCTTCAGTTCTCATGGTGAGTTCTTCTACTGTTTGAATACCAGCACGTTTGAGACAGTTGTATGAGCGAACAGAAAGGTCTAAGTCTTCAATCATCATGACTAATCCTTTATTGTTTGCATCACTGGTGCCATCTTTCATGACTGAATCCATGTCAGCAACGCTTTCTTGAATGTTTGTAAAGATTTCTAAGTGATCGGTGAGGATCTTAGAACCCAAGGACAATGACATTTGTGGTGTGATTGAACCATTGGTAGTGATTTCCATAATGAGACGATCATATTTAGTGTCTTGTCCAACACGAGTTGGCTCAACAGTGTATGATACTTTCTCAATCGGTGTGTAAACAGCATCAGTGAAAATAGTTCCTACACCAAAGGATGAACCAGCGTAAAGCTGTTTATTGGTGTCTGCACTAACGTAGCCACGTCCATTACGCGCTTTCATTTCCATCTTGAGTTCGCCACCTTCTTCAAGGGTCGTAATCACGTGGTTTTTATTTAGCACTTCAACGTTGGCAGGGCAGTAAATATCTCCCGCAGTAACAACTTTAGGACCTTTTTCATTGATTTGTAGAGTATAGACATCATTTTCATCTGAAATTTTTAATACAAGATCTTTAAGGTTAAGAATGATGGTTGTAACATCATCTTCAACACCAGAAATTGCAGTGAATTCGTGGTATACATTGTCTATTTTGATGGAATACACAGCCGCACCAGGAAGGGATGAAAGTAATACACGACGAAGTGCATTCCCAATGGTCGTTCCAAAACCGCGTTCAAACGGTTCAATCACGAATTTCCCATAGTGGTCTGATTCAACGTATTCTTTAACTTCAATTTTGGCACGTTCGAATTTTTGCATACCAACCTCCTATTGTTGTGTTTTATCCACGTGGACGTTTTGGTGGGCGGCAACCGTTATGAGGGACCGGAGTCACATCATTAATTGCGCTAATGTCTAAGCCAGCAGTTTGTAATGCACGAACTGCAGCTTCACGTCCTGGACCTGGACCTTTAACATTAACTTCTACAAGCTTTAAGCCATGCTCCATTGCTGCTTTTGCAGCAGCTTCAGATGCGACTTGAGCAGCAAATGGTGTTGATTTACGTGAACCTTTATAACCTAATGCACCTGCACTGGACCAAGCAATGACATTGCCTGTTTCATCAGTGATGGTAACAATCGTGTTATTAAAAGTTGAGTGAATGTGTGCAACACCACGGGCAATATTCTTACGAACACGTTTTTTGCGTGTTGTTGGTTTTGTTGTCTTTGCCATTTAATTGTCCTCCACTCTATTTCTTCTTGTTAGCTACAGTACGACGTGGTCCTTTACGTGTACGAGCATTTGTTTTAGTACGTTGTCCACGTACTGGTAGACCTTTACGATGACGAAGACCACGGTATGCACCAATTTCCATTAAACGTTTCACGTTTAAAGAAATTTCACGACGTAAATCTCCTTCAACTTTTATTTTTTCGACGAGAACACGAATTGCATTGATTTGCTCTTCGCTCAAATCTTTTACACGGATATCTTCGGAAATCTCAGCTTCTGCTAAGATTTTTTGTGCGAGTGGTTTCCCAACTCCGAAAATGTATGTTAGTGATATTACGACACGCTTATCGCGTGGAATATCGACACCTGCTATACGAGCCATTGTTGCGAGTTCCTCCTATTAACCTTGTCTTTGTTTGTGTTTAGGGTTTTCACAAATTACCATTACGCGTCCGTTACGCTTAATGATGCGGCACTTATCGCACATCGGTTTGACTGATGGTCTGACTTTCATGTGTTTTTCTCCCTAGACTATTTATGTCTAAATGTTATGCGGCCACGTGTTAAATCATACGGTGAGATTTCAACGGTAACACGATCACCTGGTAAAATGCGTATGTAATGCATGCGGATTTTACCAGAAACGTGGGCCAGTATTTCGTGTCCATTGGTTAGTTTCACCTTAAACATTGCCCCTGGCAATGTATCTTCAATGATGCCTTCAACTTCTATAACGTCTTGTTTTCCCATAGAGTTCCTTTCTTAATGAATTAAAGTGTTGTTAGAATTTCATATCCGTTGTCGCTTACAACAACTGTGTGCTCAAAGTGGGCACTCAGTGAACCATCTTTTGTGTTCACGGTCCACCCATCCATGAGTGTGATGGTTTGTGGTTTTCCCACATGAACCATAGGTTCAATTGCTAATGTCATTCCTGACCTTAGAATAGGACCTGTGCCACGAGTACCAATGTTTGGAATGGATGGATCTTCATGGAGTGATGATCCAATACCATGCCCTGAATACTCAATTGGTAGTGAGAATCCAAAGGAAGTGACATATTCCCCAATGGCATAACTCACATCACCAAGATGGACACCTGGTTGTATTTTTGATAAACCAACAAATAATGAATTTTTGGTGACTTCTAACAATTTCTTCGCTTCATCAGAAATTTCACCAACAGGATACGTCCATGCGCTATCCCCATGATACCCTTTGTAATTTGCTCCAATATCAATGGATACAATATCACCTTCCACAAGTGGTTTGTGGTTAGGGAACCCATGAACCAAGGTCTTATTGACCGAGGCACAAACGGCGTACGGGAAGCCTCCATATCCTTTAAAGGATGGAGTCGCATTGTTTTCGATGATCACACGCTCTACAGCGTCATTGATTTCTTTGGTCGTGACACCAGGTGCGATCATCGATGCAACTTTCTGATGAGCCAAAGCCACAATCCGGCCTGCTTCTCTCATAAGTTGAATTTCACGTTGCGATTTAGTTGTAATCATTGGACCTTCTCCAAAGCAGCCTTCACATCAAGCCAAACAAGGTCGATGTTCTTCGTTGCGTCAACATACTTAACTAGTCCTTTGTACCCATAGTAATCCAAGACAGGTTTAGTAAGAAAGACGTGCTCTTTTAAGCGAACCACCAATTGATCAAGGGTATCATCACTACGATGAACAAGTGTTGAACCACAATAATCACAGGTATTCTCTACTTTAGGCGGAAGGTATTCTAAGTTAAAGATGGCTTTACAGTTCTCACACATACGTCTATCGATGACGCGATGGATGAGGGCATCAAGTTCAACTGATAAGTTTAAAACAATCTGCACTGGTTTACCAATCTTCTTTGCAATATCCTCGAAAGCCACAGCTTGCACTAAGGTGCGAGGATAACCGTCCAGCAAATATCCTTTTTGACAGTCAGGTTGGTTGAGACGCTCTTGAATCATCGCAATGGTAATATCATCAGGGACTAAAAGTCCTTTATCAATGTATTTCTTTGCTTGAAGACCCAATGGCGTTTCAGCTCTCATGGCATCACGAAACATGTTTCCCGTTGAAATATGAGGAACATCATAGAGTTCTACAATTTTCTTCGACATGGTCCCTTTACCAGAGCCCGCTGCACCCATAATCAGAATATTCATGTTCAGTCCTTAACGTGACACAAAGCCACGATATTGCTTTTGTGTTAGTCGTCCTTGAAGATCTTTCACTGTTTCCATTGCGACACCGACCACGATGATGATCCCTGTACCACCCACTGAAACTGAGTTCGGTAGATTAGTCACCATTGGAATCACATACGGTAATGCTGCAATAAAGCTTAAGAAGAGAGCTCCAAGTACGGTAATACGATTGAGTACTTTACCAACATACTCTTTGGTTTCATTACCTGGACGAATACCTGGAATGTATGTTCCACTCTTAGATAAGTTGTCTGATATCTTCTCTGGATCAACTTGCAAATTCGTATAGAAGAATGTGAAGAAGACAATGAGGGCGATATAGATGCTTAATCCGATCGGTTGTGAAACATTAAGAATGGTTGATAATGTTTGGAAGAATTCACCTTGATTAAAGAAGGATAATACAGTGACAGGTGCAGTCATGATTGCAGATGCAAAGATAACTGGAATTACGCTGGCTGAATTAATCTTTAATGGCAAGAATGTGATTTCTTGATTTGATTTTCTTACACTGGACGAAGTGTATTGAATCGGAATTTTTCTCACTGCAGTAGACATGAAGATGACCAAGATAATTATGGCAACATACATCAAGATAAAGAGTGAAAAGTTAAGTACCCCACCAAAGATGGCAGCACTTGAACTGGTATCCACTAAAGTTTGGAACGCTTGAGAGAATCTGAATGGAATGTCTGAGACAATACCAGCAAAGATAATCATTGAAATCCCGTTACCAATCCCGAAGGATGAGATACGATCTGCTAACCATAACAAGAACATCGTACCCGCCGTAATAACGACGGTGACATACATGTAAGTAGCAGGTCCAGGATTATTAAGAATTCCATAGTTAATGTGGAAAGCGTAAGTCAAGGTGAACCCTTGAACTAAAGCTAAGACTAAAGCAAAGTAGCGAGTAATGCGATCAAGCTTCATTTTGCCTTGTGCTCCGGATTTTGTCATTTCAGTTAAAGCTGGAATAACATCCATCGCTAGAAGTTGCACAATAATGGACGCCGTAATGTAAGGACCAATTCCCATTGAGAAGATAGAAAACTCTTGAAGAGCTCCACCTCCCAATAGGTTAATCATCCCTAATATGGAGTCATCGGCAAACTGACCAATAAGTCGTGTGCTATCTACCATCGGAGCAGTGATGTTCGCTCCAAGACGGTAAACAAAGAAAATTGCGAGTGTAAAGAAGATACGACTACGAATATCTTTGTTTTTAAACATATCCACGAGTAGTTTGATCATATTAGATCACCACGACACTTCCGCCTGCCTTTTCAATCACAACGACCGCTGATTTTGAAAATTTGTTGGCTTTGACAGTTAACTTCTTTGAAAGTTCTCCATTACCTAAAATCTTAACACCATCTAATGTCTTCTTAATGATTCCAGCTTCGATGAGAAGATCAATAGTAACAACTGTACCATTTTCAAAGACTTCAAGAGAGCTGACATTGACGATTGTATATTCTTTGCGAGTGTGATTAGTGAATCCGCGTTTTGGAATACGACGGAATAATGGAGTTTGTCCCCCTTCAAATCCTAGTGGGACCCCTCCACCACTACGAGCGTTTTGTCCTTTATGACCTTTACCCGCAGTCTTACCTTGGCCAGAACCTTGTCCACGACCTAAGCGTTTACGAGAAGAGCGAGCTCCCTCGGTGTATTGTAATTCATGTAGTTTCATGCGTTCTCTCCTTAACCGCGAATCTCAGCAATTTTCTTCTCGCGAAGTTTTGCTACAGATTTTACAGTTTTCAATTGAGTTAATGCCTCAAAAGTAGCACGAACCATGTTGATTGGAGTACGAGATCCTAAGTTTTTAGATAAGACATCCGTAATTCCTGCAAGTTCTAAGACAGCACGAACTGCACCACCTGCGATAACTCCTGTCCCTTCAGCTGCTGGACGTAAGAATACTGATCCTGCGCCGAAGTTTCCAGTAATTGCATGTGGAATTGTCGAGTTGTTTACGATAGGTACCACAACTAAGTTGCGTTTTGCATCCTCAATTGCTTTTTTAATTGCATCAGGAACTTCGTTTGCTTTACCCGTTCCAAAACCAACACGTCCTTTTTTATCACCAATGACCACTAATGCTGAGAAACGGAAACGACGTCCCCCTTTAACAACTTTAGTGACACGGTTGATGGTGACAACACGTTCTTCAAATTCTTTAACTACTTCTCTTCTTACGAAGGTTCTTGGTTGTTTATTGTTTTCCATGTTGCCTCCTAGAACTCTAGTCCGGCTGCTCTAGCCGCATCGGCGAGTGCTTTCACACGGCCGTGATATAAGTAACCTCCGCGGTCGAATACGACTGCTGTAATGTTAGCTTTTTTCGCACGATTTGCGATTTCTGTACCAACTGCAATTGCAGCTGCTACGTTTGATCCGTTTTCAAGTTTAAGGTCAAGACTGCTTGCTGATGCTAAGGTTACACCTTTCACATCGTCAATAAGTTGAGCGGTAATGTTAGCGTTGGAGCGGAACACACTTAAACGAGGGCGTGATGCTGTACCACTAATTTTATTACGGATACGTGCATGGCGTTTTTGACGCACTTTATTACGATCTAATTTGGTTATCATTTAATGGCCTCTCCTTCCTATTTCTTCTTACCAGCCGTCTTACCTTCTTTACGACGGATGACTTCATCTTTGTATTTGATTCCTTTACCTAAGTAAGGTTCAGGTTTACGAACTGCACGAACGTTTGCAGCAAATTCACCAACACGTTGTTTATCGATGCCTTCAACTTTGATTTCTGTTGGTTTACCAATAGAAACGGTTAGTCCTGGTTCGATAGTGAAGATAACTGGGTGAGAATATCCAACGTTTAACGTTAATTTATTCTCAGCTACTGCTGCCTTGTAACCAATACCTACTAATTCAAGCTCGCGTTTGAAGCCATTGGCTACACCCTCGATCATGTTAGCAAGTAAGGCACGAGTTGTACCATGAAGTTGCTTTGTGTGCTTTTGATCGTTAGCACGAGAAACGGTGATGATGTTTTCATTGACTTCAAATCCAACAACTTCACTAAATTTACGAGTTAAAGTTCCTTTCGGACCTGTAACTGTAACTTCATTCCCAGCAGCGACGTTAAATTCGACGCCAGCAGGAATGGTAATCGCTTTATTACCGATACGTGACATTGAGTGTCTCCTTCTTACCAAACGTAAGCGATGACTTCACCGCCCACATTTTTCTTACGAGCATCTCTATCTGTCAAGACACCGTAAGATGTAGAAATGATAGCAATACCAAGTCCATTAAGAACACGTGGTAACTTATCAACTTCCGCATAGACACGAAGTCCTGGCTTGGAGATACGTTTGATTCCTGAAATAACTTTTTGATTGTTTGCACCGTATTTTAAATTAACAGTGATCACTTTCTTTGCATCTGAAGATACGGAGTATCCAAGGATAAAGCCCTCTTCTTTAAGAATGCGTACAATTTCTAATTTTTCCTTACTTGCAGGAATTTCTACACTTTCGTGTTTCGCGTTCACCGCGTTACGAATACGAGTCAGTAAATCTGCAATTGGATCTGTAATACTCATCATTTAAGTGCTTCTCCTTTCTACTACCAACTTGCTTTCTTCACTCCAGGAATTTGGCCTTTATAAGCTAATTCTCTGAAGCAAATACGGCAAATTTTATATTTTTGCAATACTGAGTGAGGACGTCCACAACGTTCACAACGAGTGTAAGCACGTACTGCAAACTTTGCAGGACGTTGTGATTTAAGGATCATTGATTTCTTAGCCATGAATTACACACTCGCTTTCTTAGTGAAAGGCATGCCTAATGAAGTTAATAATGCACGGCCTTCCTCATCATTTTTCGCTGTGGTAACAATAACAATATCCATACCACGAACTTTATTTACTTTGTCATAACTGATTTCAGGGAAAATAAGTTGTTCCTTAACCCCTAAAGTGTAGTTACCACGGCCATCGAAAGCTTCAGAACTTACACCACGGAAGTCACGTACACGTGGAAGTGATACGTTAACAAGTTTGTCTAAGAATGCGTACATTCTTTCGCCACGAAGTGTAACTTTAGCCCCAATTGGCATACCTTCACGAAGTTTGAAGTTCGCAATGGATTTTTTAGCTTTAGTAATTACAGCTTTTTGACCTGTAATTGCTTGTAATTCAACGACGGCTTCATCAAGAAGCTTAGGGTTTGCTACAGCATCGCCCACACCCATATTAACAACGATTTTGTCAATACGAGGTACTTGCATGACTGAAGTATAATTGAATTGTTTCATAAGTGTGCTAACGACGGTGTTAGCATAGAGATCTTTCATGCGGTTCATATCATTAGCCCTCCTTATTTGACTACTGCGCCTGTTTTAGTGAAGACGCGCACTTTTTTATCACCCTTCATTTCAAAACGTACACGGCTAGCTTTCTTTGCTTTCGCATCGTAGAGCATGACGTTTGAAACGTGGATTGGTAATGTTTTTTCAACAATTCCACCTTCAGGATTGGCTTGGGTTGGTTTTAAATGTTTCTTAGCAACATTAACCCCTTCCACAATAACTTTTGATTCTTTAGGGAAAACTGCTTTGACTTCACCAATGGTGCCTTTATTAGCACCGGTGATCACTTTGACTGTATCGCCTTTTTTGATTTTCATTGCGTTTCTCCTATAACACTTCTGGTGCTAAAGACACAATTTTCATAAAGTCTTTATCACGAAGTTCTCTAGCCACTGGACCGAAGATACGGGTTCCACGAGGCGTTTTGTCATCTTTGATGATAACAACGGCATTGTCATCGAATTTGATACGTGCGCCATTAGGACGGTTAATACCATACACAGAGCGAACAATAACAGCTTTAACAACATCACCTTTTTTAACAGTTCCACCAGGTGTTGCAGATTTTACTGCACAGACCACGATGTCACCAATATTGGAAGAGCGACGGCGGCTTCCTCCAAGTCCACGAATAACGAGTACTTCTTTAGCACCGGTGTTATCCGCAACTTTACATCTAGTTTCGTTTTGAATCATGATAACCCTCCTCTAAAGAACAACAGCTTTTTCAACGATCTTAACTAAACGGAAACGTTTAGTTGCTGATAAAGGACGTGTTTCCATAATTTCCACAACATCATTTAATGCAGCCTCATTGAGTTCGTCATGAGCTTTGAATTTCTTTGAATACTTTACACGTTTTCCATACAATGGATGACGTTTTGAAGTTGTAACTTCGACTACAATGGTTTTGTCCATGGCGTTTGAAACTACTTTACCACGGTAAACTTTACGATTTGAGCGTTCCATTAACCATTAACCTCCTGTGCTTCCATAGCACGTTCAGTAATGACTGTTTTGATACGTGCAATCGTTTTTCTAACAGTTTTGATACGAGCAGAATTTGTTAATTGACCTGTAGCTTGAGCAAATCTAAGGTTAAACAACTCTTCTTTTAGTGTATCTATTTCTTTGAATAATTCAGAATTGCTTTTTTCGCGAATCTCTTTGATCAACATGATTACTCCTCCTCGCCTTTACGGACGAAACGAGTTTTTACTGGAAGCTTGTTGGCAGCAAGGCGGAATGCTTCTTTAGCAATCTCTTCACTTACACCAGCAATTTCGAACATTACTCGTCCTGGTGAAACGACAGCTACCCAACCTTCAGGTGCCCCTTTACCAGATCCCATACGAACTTCTAATGGTTTTTTTGTGATAGCTAAGTGAGGGAATATTTTAATCCACACTTTACCACCACGTTTCATAAAACGTGTCATCGCAATACGAGCTGCTTCAATTTGACGGTTAGTGACATATGCTCCACTTTCCGCAACTAAACCAAACTCACCAAATGCGACAGTACGGCCCGCTTTTGCACGTCCTTCGTGAGAAACACGATGTGGACGACGGAACTTTGTTCTATTTGGCATTAACATAGTTTATTCTCCTCCTTCAACAACAGCTTCAGGAGCAGCTTTAACTGACTCGCGCTTTTCTTCGCGTGCCACTGGACGTTGGCGATCATTGCGACGGTTGTCACGGCCACGACGATCTCCACGAGGTGCTTCTTTTGGAGCTTCTGGTTCTACAACCATGTGTCCAGGAAGAACTTCACCACGACAAATCCACACTTTAACTCCTAATTTACCATAAGTAGTCATCGCTTCTGCATGTGCATAATCGATGTCAGAACGTAATGTGTGAAGAGGAACAACTCCTTCGGAGTATCCTTCACTACGAGCAATATCAGCTCCGCCTAAACGTCCAGAAACAATGGTTTTAATTCCCTTTGCTCCAGACTTCATAGCATCAATAATCGCACGTTTTTGTACTGTTCTGAATGATTTACGAGCTTCTAACTCACTCGCGATTTTGTGTGCAACAAGGGTTGCATCCAAGTTTGGATTTGCTACTTGTAGCACTTTTACATTGACTTTCTTATTGGTCATTTTTGTTAATGCTTCAATAAGAAGTTTAATATTCGCTCCTTCTTGTCCCATAACCGCACCAGGACGACCTGAGCGAATGATAAGATTTAAAGTGTCTTTAGTGCGCTCGATTTCAATACGTGAAACGAATGCATTGCTTAGTTTTTTCTCTAAGAATTCACGAACTTTAATGTCTTCAACAAGTAAAGTTCCATATTCTTTTTCTGCGTACCAACGTGATTCCCAATCACGGATGATTCCAACGCGTAATCCTATTGGACTGACTTTTTGACCCATAATTGTTCCTCCTTAGGCACGCTCAGCCACGATTACAGTAATGTGACTGGTGCGTTTGTGAATGGCTGCTGCACTTCCTTTTGCACGAGGCATGAAGCGTTTGAGTGTAACACTCTCATCAGCATAACAAGCTTTGATGTACAGTTTAGATTCATCAAGTTGATTGTTGTGTACTGCGTTTGCGACAGCTGATTTTAATACTTTAGCTGTAGCTTTTGCGGCGAAGTTTGGGGTAAACTTCAAGATTGCTGTGGCTTCTTTAACATCTTTGCCACGAATTAAATCGAGTGCTAAACGCGCTTTACGAGCGGTAACACGAATGGTTTTTGCTGTTGCTTTGACTTCCATGATACCCTCCTTTATTTACCCTTCTTATCGTCGCCATGACCACCGTATTTACGTGTTGGTACAAACTCACCGAGCTTGTGTCCAACCATATCTTCAGTGACATAGACAGGCACGTGTTCTTTTCCATTGTAGACCGCAAAAGTGTGCTCTACAAACTGTGGGAAAATCGTTGAACGACGAGACCATGTTTTAATTACTTCTTTTTTACTTTTAGCATTCAAGGCTTCCACTTTTTTAATTAAGTGGTCGTCTACGAATGGGCCTTTTTTCAAACTACGACTCATGTTTTATAGTTCCTTTCGCTTATTTCGCCTTACGACCACGAACGATATACTTGTTCGAAGCGTTTTTCTTCTTGCGAGTCTTCAATCCTAATGCTTTCTTACCCCAAGGGGTTAATGGAGCAACGCGTCCAATTGGAGAACGTCCTTCACCACCACCATGTGGGTGATCCACTGGGTTCATGGCAGATCCACGAACGGTAGGACGGATACCCATCCAACGCGTACGACCTGCTTTACCAATGTTAACTAAGTTATGATCTTCGTTACCGACAGTACCAACAGTAGCACGGCATTGTTTTAAAATCTTACGAACTTCCCCTGATCCAAGACGTACAATAACGTAGCGGTCTTCAGATCCAAGAATTTGTGCAGAGACACCAGCAGAACGTGCTAATTGTCCACCTTTACCAGGCTTAAGTTCAACGTTGTGAACAACAGTTCCTTCAGGCATTTTACCAAGTTCTAAAGTATGTCCTACTTTAATGTCAGCTCCTTCACCACTTAAGATGACTGTGCCAACCTTTAGTCCTTTAGGAGCTAAGATATAGCGTTTTTCACCATCAGCGTATGAAACTAACGCGATGTTTGCTGATCTGTTTGGATCGTATTCAATGGTTTTTACCGTTGCTGGAATACCATCTTTGTTACGTTTAAAGTCGATGACGCGGTACATTCTTTTATGTCCACCACCTTGATGACGGGTAGTGATGCGTCCTAAATTGTTACGTCCACCTTTTGATTTTAAAGGTTCAAGAAGTGAGCGTTCTGGTCTAGATGTTGTAATTTCAACATTAGCCACGGTTGTCATGCCACGACGACCTGGGGTCGTTGGCTTGTAGGCTTTAATCGCCATACGTGAATTTCCTCCTATCGCATCTTTTCCGGAAATAGCGTGTTCTTCCGATATGTTGTCTGATTAGAATAAGTTAATGGTTTGACCTTCAGCAAGTTTAACGATGGCTTTACGAACAGCGTTAGTGTTGCCTGAATATTTTCCAACACGTTTGAGACGTGGGCGTACATTCACGATGTTAACTTTTTCTACTTTCACATTGAAGATAGCTTCGACAGCTTGTCTTACTTGTGTTTTGTTTGCACCTTTCGCTACTGAGAAAGTATATTTGTTATCGACCTCTTGAGCCTTCACTGATTTTTCAGTGATGATTGGGCGTAAGATAATGTCTCTAGGGTTTAGTGCACTCATTATGCAACCTCCTCGACTTCTTTCTTATTGAAGTATACGCCAGCTTCTTCAGCAGCGACTTCAGTGAAAACAAGGGTGTCTGCGTTTAGAATGTCATACACGTTAAGACCTTCGACAGAAAGTAACATTACATTAGGAATGTTACGTAATGCTAAGAAAGCATTATCGATCTCTTCATGACCACTAACGACAAACAATGTTTTGCTTTCAAGTTTTAAGTTATCCATGACTTTGACAAACTCTTTAGTCTTTGGAACACTTAATGTTAAGTTTTCAACAACCATTAAGCTGTTGTCTAACACTTTTGAACTCAATGCTGAGCGAAGTGCTAAGTTTCTAACTTTTTTGTTTAATTTTCCACCGTATGAGCGAGGAGTTGGTCCGAAGACAATTCCACCACCACGCCATTGTGGAGAACGGATGGATCCTTGACGAGCACGTCCAGTTCCTTTTTGCTTCCAAGGCTTACGTCCACCACCAGCAACTTCACGGCGGTTCTTAGTGTCATGAGTTCCTTGGCGTGCACTGTTGCGTTGTTGAACGACCGCATCAAATAGCACTTGTTGATTTGGAGTAATTCCAAACACTTCGCTATTGAGTGAAATTTCTTTAACGCTTACACCTTCTAAATTGTGTACTTGTACTTTCACCATGATTATTCTCCTTGCCCTACACCACGATTAACTAATGTTTTAGGTGTAGTTTGTTTTACACGCTTCGTGGTCGTTTTGACGATAACATACCCTTTCTTAGGTCCAGGTACGTTTCCTTTTAATAATAAGTAGTTATTTTCAGCATCAACTTTGATCACTTCAAGGTTACGGTTTGTTGTGGTATATCCACCTTCTTGACCCGCCATGATGCGACCTTTATTGATAATTCCGTTGTTACGACCGATGGTAGCTAATGAACCAATACCACGGTGGTGACCAGAACCATGAGATGAAGGACCCATGCGTTGATTGTTACGAACAATCGCTCCAGTGAAACCTTTACCTTTTGATGTTCCTTGAACATCAACCATGTCTCCAGCAGCAAATAAATCTGCTTTAACTTCAGAACCAACTTCTAAACCTAATAATTCATTTCCCGCGATTTCACGAACGAACTTCTTGGGAGCGGACCCTGCTTTCTTCGCATGGCCGATGGCTGGTTTAGTTGCTCTTTGCAACTTAACATCTTCAATCCCTAATTGCACAGCTTCATATCCATCGTTTTCTAATGTTTTCTTTTGTAAGACAACGTTAGGAACAACTTCCACAACTGTGACAGGAATCAGTGTCCCATCCTCAGCGAATACTTGGGTCATACCGACTTTACGTCCTAATAAACCTTTCATCATTACCTCCGATTACAGTTTGATTTCAATGTCAACACCAGTTGGAAGTTCCAAACGGGTTAACGCGTCCATAGTTTCTGCACTTGGACCAACCAATTCAATTAAGCGCTTGTGAGTACGAATTTCGAATTGCTCACGGGAATCTTTATACTTATGCACAGCACGTAAAACGGTGACGATTTCTCGTTCTGTAGGCAGTGCTACTGGTCCTACAACTTTTTTTACACCGTGATTTTTCACAGTGCTTACAATCTTCTCAACCGCTGCATCAAGTGTTCTTGATTCAAAAGCTTTTAAGCGGATGCGAATTTTATTCTTTGCCATGGAGTTCCTCCTATCTTTCTGTGTCTAGATCCATGTTAGACCTGCTCAATGCGAATTACCTGGGCTTCTCACTGTCCATGACAACGGATTTCAGTGTGCCAGCAACCTCGCACGTCTACGCAGTCGCTCCAATAGTATAAAGGAAGAGCCTCACTAAATCAACCCTTTTTTCAATTATTTTAAATCTTTTAAGCACTTAAAAAGGCACATTTCTGCGCCTTGGCCCTAAGCATCAATTGCTTCTGCCCAAATCACTTCATATGGGGATAAATCAAAAGTTTCGTGATCCATGTTAAGCACTCTTCCTTGCAAATGACATTCATAAAGCTGACCAGTAGCAAACTGTCTAACGTGCGAAACGTGTACTTTTTGCAGATACTCAGAAAAGTTAAAGAAAGCCAAGAATGTCTTCCCTTTGAGTTCTCGAACAAGGACATACACATGTGGATTAAACACGTCTAATGCGAATTGATTCACTTGAGCATGCAAGAAACGAATCTTCTTACGAAGAGAAATCATACGTTGTAGTTCCTTGTAGACTTTACTTTCAACGCTGTTCGCAACTAAACGTCGCTCTGCCTTCTTCCAATCCATGATTGGTCGATGCACCCATCTTCCTTCATTCATCTTACTTGGATCATCTAGATACGATTGATCATTAAGTTGAGCTAACTCGTCACCTGAGTATATAAGCGGAATCCCACGATAGGAAAGAATCAGCGCATGAGCTAGATTGATTCGTCGAATCGCTTCCTCAATCTTATAGGTTTCTTTTTTCTCCAAAGCACTCTCTAGTCCTAGCAGTGAAGCCAATGTTCCATTGGTTCTTGCATCGAGGGTTTTAGGATTAAATTGGTAATCCTCTCCTTTCGCAAAAGATCCTGGAAAACGTTGTCCATAGAATCGAATAAGAAATTGCTTATGTTGAAATGGATCGAAACCCATAGCAGCAACTGCTTTCTCATTAAATCCCCATCCAATATCATCATGACAACGCACATAGTTCATCCACGAACCACGACTTGGAATTTGGAATCGATTGGTATCAAGCGTAATTAGACGTGTATCCCGTGTCGCAAAGGTATGATAAATATCTACCATAAGATTTGCATTGTACATGATTTCACACTCACTTTTACGCTCACTTCCAAAATACTTTACAATTTGCTCAGGTTCCACAATAGCTTCACCTAGAAGTGAAAGCGAAGGTGCAACCTCTTGTTTTATTAGATAAATCATTCTAAGCAGATCATGAATCGGATCTAGGTTACGACATGAAGTATTCAGTTCTTTCCACATGAATGGAATAGCATCTAATCGTATCATGTTCACTCCAAGATTCGCTAAATATAATAATACATCCACCACTTCATGAAACACAGCAGGGTTGGTAAAGTTAAGATCCCATTGAAAGGATGAGAATGAAGTGAAAACATATTTTTGAATGGACTCTACATAAGTGAAATTACCAGGACATTTATCAGGAAGTACTTCAGGGACCGTTTCATCAAACTGATCAGGAATGGTTCGATCATCATACATGAAGAAAAGCGTTTGTGCATCTTGATCACCACTTAAGGCTTGTTGAGCCCAAGCATGTTCAACAGCCACATGATTCAACACATAATCGATGCACACTTTGATGTCTGCTTTCGCAAATGCTTTAAGTAGAGTGGTGAACTCTTCAAGTGTTCCTAAACGAGGATCCACATTACGATAATCTTCTACCGCATATCCTCCATCATTTTCACCTTCTCTTGGTTTTAACAGAGGCATAAGATGCACATAAGTAATCCCTAATTCTTGTAAGTAAGGAATTTTCTTCAATAATTTCTTAAAATTACCTGCAAATAAATCAGTATACAAGGTCATTCCTACCATCTTATTTGAGAAATACCAATCTGCTTCTGATTTATCCATCAGTTTAAGAGTTCTTGAACGTTCCTTTTTATGTTGTTCAATCATCGATAAAAGTGATTCAAAATGATGATCAATGTGATCACTGTGTTGATAAAGAGCGTAATATACCCGTTTTAATTCACTTATTGTTTTCATAATCAACCTTCCTTGCTAAATCATCATATCATAAAGAAAGCACAAAAAAACAAGCATTCAATGAATGCTTGCTTGATTAATTACTTAATGATTTCTACTACGTTACCAGCGCCTACAGTACGTCCACCTTCACGAATGGAGAATTTAGTACCTTGCTCAACAGCGATAGGAGCGATAAGTTTAACAGTCATTACAACGTTATCCCCTGGCATAACCATTTCAACACCTTCAGGAAGAGTGATGACTCCAGTTACGTCAGTTGTACGGAAATAGAATTGTGGACGGTAGTTAGCTACGAATGGAGTATGACGTCCACCTTCTTCTTTTGAAAGAACGTACACGTTAGCTGTGAATTCAGTGTGTGGCTTAACAGATCCAGGTTTAGCTAGAACTTGTCCACGCTCAACTTCATCACGGTTTACACCACGAAGTAATGCACCAATATTGTCACCAGCACGAGCTGAGTCTAATAATTTACGGAACATTTCGATACCTGTAACAACTGTTTTACGAGTGTCACGGATACCAACGATTTCAACTTCTTCTGAAAGCTTAACTTCACCACGCTCAACACGTCCAGTAGCAACAGTTCCACGACCAGTGATGGTGAAGACGTCTTCTACTGACATTAAGAAAGGCTTGTCAACTTCACGAGTTGGAGTTGGGATGTAAGTGTCAACAGCATCCATAAGTTCACCAAGTTTAGCTTCCCAAACTGGATCGCCTTCTCCACCTTTAAGAGCAGAGCCACGGATAACTGGTGCGTTATCGCCATCAAATCCATACTCAGTTAGAAGTTCACGAACTTCCATTTCAACTAGGTCGATAAGTTCTTCATCATCAACCATGTCACATTTATTTAAGAATACAACCATGTAAGGAATACCAACTTGGCGTCCTAAAAGGATGTGTTCACGAGTTTGTGGCATAGGTCCATCAGTAGCAGCAACCACAAGAATTGCTCCATCCATTTGAGCCGCACCAGTAATCATGTTTTTAACGTAGTCAGCGTGACCTGGGCAGTCAACGTGAGCATAGTGACGAGTTGCAGTCTTGTACTCAACGTGTGCTGTATTGATGGTGATTCCACGAGCTTTTTCTTCTGGAGCTCCATCGATTTCATCATACGCTTTTTTCTTCGCACCGCCAGATTTAGCTAAGTATGAAGTAATTGCTGCTGTAAGTGTTGTTTTACCGTGGTCAACGTGACCAATGGTACCGATATTGACGTGCTCTAACGACCGGTCAAATTTTTCTTTTGCCATTGCAAAATTCCTCCTGTTTCATTTTTGTTAATGCATAACCATTTTATAAGATATTCACTACTTTTTCAATCTTTATTGAGAGTCGCGGTTGTTTTTCTTAGCAACTTTCTCAGCGATACTACGTGGAACTTCCTCGTAGTGATCAAATTGCATGGAGTAACTACCACGTCCTTGAGTAAAGGAACGTAAGTCTGTCGCGTAACCAAACATTTCAGATAATGGGATGAATGCTGTCACTGCGACTGCATTTCCACGCTCTTCTTGATCTTTGATTTGTCCACGACGTGAGGAGACATCCCCCATCACACTACCAAGGTAGTCTGCAGGAGCAATAACCTCAACATTCATCACAGGTTCTAAGAGAACTGGATTACATTTCTTCGCTGCTTCTTTGAGCGCTAATGAACCCGCCACTTTAAACGCCATTTCTGAGGAGTCAACTTCATGGTATGAACCATCATACAAGGTAGCTTTGATGTCAATGATTGGGTATCCAGCTAATAAACCATTGTTTAATGAGCTTTCAATCCCTTCCATCGTAGGTTTAATGTACTCTTTTGGCACAGTTCCACCGATGACTGCATCAATGAATTCAAATCCTTTACCTGTTTCATTTGGTTCAAAGCGAACTTTAACGTGTCCATATTGTCCACGTCCACCGGATTGACGTACAAATTTTCCTTCAACTTCGGCAGCAGAACGAATAGTTTCACGATATGCAACTTGAGGAGCACCAATATTGGCTTCAACTTTAAACTCACGTTTCATACGATCAACTAAGATATCAAGGTGAAGCTCACCCATCCCAGCGATGATGGTTTGACCTGTTTCTTGGTCTGTGTATGTTTTAAAGGTTGGATCTTCTTCCGCAAGTTTGCTTAAGGCTAAGCCCATCTTATCTTGATCACCCTTGGATTTAGGTTCAATCGCCACGTTAATTACCGGCTCAGGGAACACCATGGATTCTAGGATAATGGCTTGTTTCTCATCACACAGTGTATCTCCTGTAATGGTGTCTTTAAGTCCAATCGCTGCGGCAATATCGCCAGCATAGACATCTGTGATTTCCTCACGGTGGTTCGCATGCATTTGCATGATACGACCGAAACGTTCACGTTTGCCTTTTGTGGAGTTGTAGACATAGTTACCAGAAGATAAGTGTCCTGAGTAAACTCTAAAGTAAGTTAAGCGACCTACAAATGGGTCAGTCATGATTTTGAATGCTAACGCTGAGAATGGAGCAGAATCATCCGCTTCACGTACAGCTTCTTCACCACTAGGAAGAACACCCTTGATCGCCGGAATATCCAACGGAGAAGGAAGGTAATCTACAACCGCATCAAGCATGGCTGTAATACCTTTATTCTTATAAGCAGCACCAGCTAAGACTGGGAAGAATTCTCCAGTAAGAACACCTTTACGGATTGCTCCTTTGATTTGCTCTTTTGTTGGTTCTTCACCTTCAAGCACAGCCATCATGACATCTTCATCATAATCCGCAATCGCTTCAAGTAGTTTTGCACGATATTCATGAGCAGCTTCAACCATGTTGGCTGGAATCTCTTTGATAAGATCCACTTTAAGCGCAACATCTTGGAAATAACGTGCATTCATTTCGATCAGGTCAATAACCCCATCAAAATCAGCTTCAACACCAATTGGAAGTTGAATTGGAGCAGCTTTAGCTGCTAAACGAGATCCAATGGTACGAACTGACATGTAGAAATCAGCTCCAGTTGCATCCATCTTATTGACAAAGACAATACGAGGGACATTGTATTTGGTAGCTTGACGCCACACAGTTTCGGTTTGTGGTTCAACACCGCTTTTCGCATCCAGTACCGCAACGGCACCATCTAGAACACGAAGTGAACGTTCCACCTCGACTGTAAAGTCGACGTGGCCTGGAGTATCAATGATATTGATACGATGATTATTCCAAGACGCTGTGGTTGCTGCAGAAGTAATGGTAATACCACGTTCCTTCTCCTGAGCCATCCAGTCCATCGTGGAAGCACCATCATGGGTTTCACCAATTTTATGAGCGCGTCCTGTATAAAACAAGATACGTTCGGTCGTCGTGGTTTTCCCAGCGTCAATATGGGCCATAATGCCAATATTACGCGTTTTTTGTAAGGTAAACTCGCGAGCCATATAGTTCCTTCCTTTCTAAATGTGGATTAAAAACGATAGTGGGCAAAGGCTTTGTTTGCTTCAGCCATACGGTGAATATCTTCACGTTTCTTGACTGATCCACCAGTACCATTAGCTGCATCGATGATTTCGTTTGCTAAGCGCATTTCCATCGTTTTTTCATTACGAAGGCGTGCATAGTTGACGACCCAACGAAGTCCTAAGGTTAATTTACGTTCCGCTGAAACTTCAACTGGAACTTGGTAGTTAGATCCCCCAACACGACGTGCTTTAAGTTCTAACATTGGCATGACGTTTCCAAGTGCTTTTTCAAACACTTCCATTGGTTCACGACCTGTTTTTTCTTCAATGATTTCAAATGCGTTGTAGAGAATAGATTGAGCTACACCGCGTTTGCCATCAATCATGATTTTGTTAATGAGGCGAGTTACCAATTTTGAGTTGTAGATTGGATCGACCAATACATCTCTTTTTGCTATAAAACCTTTTCTTGGCATGATTGTTCTCCTTTCAGATTAATGCTTATTTAGCGGCTTTTGGCTTTTTAGTACCATAGAGTGAACGACCTTGTTTACGGTTGTTTACTCCTGCACAGTCTAATGTTCCACGAATGATATGGTAACGAACCCCTGGTAAGTCTTTAACACGACCTCCACGGATAAGCACCACACTGTGTTCCTGTAAGTTATGACCGATTCCTGGAATGTAAGCAGTCACTTCCATTTGGTTGCTTAAGCGAACACGAGCGTATTTACGTAGCGCTGAGTTTGGTTTCTTTGGTGTCATTGTACCAACACGAGTACATACCCCACGTTTTTGAGGGGATGAAATCACTGTAGGTTCTTTGATCAAAGTATTCAAACCACGGTTAAGCGCAGGTGATTTTGACTTCGTTACTTTGCTAGAGCGTCCAGCACGGACCAATTGATTCATTGTAGGCATGAAGTTATTCTCCTTTCTCACACACTTCCTGGTGTGCCATATTCTTCAATAAGGATGGTTTCCTGTCACCAGGAAACCTCCTTTGAATATCCTTAAGTATTTTATAGTCTTTTTAATGAATTGTCAAGACTAGTCGTTATCGAAATCGGAATCCGATTCACGAATCATTTCATCCGGAAGTGGAATAAATTCTTCGCTTTGACGATTACGCTCAAGACGTTCTTCAATCAAGTAATTCGTTAATTCTTTAATGTCTTCTGAACTTGTGCGATACGCTGTAGAACCTGTTCCCGCAGGGATGCGTTTACCGATAATGACGTTCTCTTTAAGACCTTTCAGTGGATCAATCTTACCTTTAATGGCAGCATCCGTTAACACTTTAGTGGTTTCTTGGAATGACGCTGCTGATAAGAAGGAATCCGTTTCAACTGAAGCTTTCGAAATCCCTAGTAATGCTGGTTTAAAGATCGCGGGGCGTTTGCCTTCAAGTAAAGACTGACGGTTCAAGTTGGTGATGACAGGAAGGGATAATTGAATACCAGGGCTTAGTGTTGTATCTTGTCCGTCAATAATGATGACTTTACGCAACATTTGACGAATCATGACTTCAACGTGTTTATCTGAAATTTCAATCCCTTGGGATGCATACACCTTTTTAACTTCTTTAAGAATGTAGTTTTGAACTTCATTGACCCCAGCAACTTCCAAGAGTTCCTTAGGATTAACTTGTCCTTCAGTAATCTTATCTCCCGCAACAAGCTCTGATCCTACTTTTAGCCAAGAACGAATGTTTTGGTTTGGTTCCACATCATGTTCAATCGATTCATTGTCATTGGAGACCACTACTTTAATCTTACCACCCACAGAATCAGGCAATACAATTTCAGAAATGACACCATCAATTTTTGAAAGCACCGCAGAAACTTTTGGAGCACGAGCTTCAAAGAGTTCTTCAACACGAGGTAAACCTTGAGTGATATCTTGTCCTTCAGCTGCCGCAACCCCTCCAGTATGGAAGGTACGCATGGTAAGCTGAGTTCCTGGTTCCCCAATGGATTGAGCGGCCATGATTCCTACAGCTTCACCAATTTCAACTAAACGACCTGTCGCCATGTTGCGACCATAACATTTCTTACAAATACCATAAGTGGACTCACAGGTGAAGACGTTACGAATGTAAACTTCTTTGACCCCTGATTCTTGCACCTTACGGGCTTTCGCATCATCCATGTATTCATCTTCTTCCACAAGCACTTCACCTGTTTTAGGATGAACAATGGCTTCTTTCGCAAAACGTCCCACAAGACGATCATAAAGTGGTTCGATAGTAGAGTTGGTCTTACGATCCACAATCTCTCCAACTAAGTAGCCACGATCGGTGAAGCAATCTTCTTCTGAGATCACCACATCTTGCGCAACGTCAACTAAACGACGCGTTAAGTATCCAGATTCCGCAGTTTTTAAGGCTGTATCTGTTAATCCTTTACGCACACCGTGGGTGGAAATAAAGAATTCACTGACGTTGAGCCCTTCACGGAAAGAACTGTAAATTGGCACCTCAATAATTGAGGATTGGTATTCTTTTTTGGATTTAGATTGGGTTGGTTTTGCCATCAATCCACGCATACCTGCTAATTGAGTAAAGTGAGAACGGTTACCACGAGCACCAGATACGGCCATCATGTTAATTGGGTTTTTACGAGGTAGCTCTTTCATGAGTTCATCCCCAATGTCTGCTTTCACACGATCCCATAAGGAAGTTAAGTGACGCTCATATTCCCAAGCCGTTAAACGACCACGTTTGAGTAAACGAACAAGTTCATCCGCACTCTTCTTCCCTTCTTCCACGAATTTCGCTTTAGAAGGAGCCACGTTAATGTCAGCTAAGGAAACCGTCATCCCTGCAAATGTTGAGTACTTAAAGCCTAAGTCCTTGATGTTGTCTAGAATTTCAGACGTCTTCTTCGTTTCATAACGAGAGAAGATTTCCGCAATGATCAATCCAATATCTTTCTTCTTAAACTCAGGAGCAATCCCCATTCCATTGATGATGCTCTTCACATCACTACCCGGTTGTATGAAGTATTTGTCAGGTGTAGCACTGAAGTTAGCCTTGGACACTTCATTGAGGTATGGGAAGTCACTAGGAAACATTTCGTTGAAGATCAGTTTACCCACTGTAGTGACTAAATAAGAACGATTTTGAGTTGGAGTGAAGCCTTCTTTCTTTAAAGAAGATGCTTTCACCGCAATTTGTGAATGTAAATGGATTTGCTTATTTTCATAGGCAATGAGGGCTTCATTAAAGTCTTTAAAGACCTTCCCTTCATTGGCAGCATAACGCTCATGAATATCTGCCCCTTCGTGATCATTGATGGAACGAAGGTATACTGCTTTAGCAAGGAATTCACTTGCTTTTTCTTCCATGTTAAGGAAGAAGTTACCCAACACCATGTCTTGAGATGGAGTAACAATAGGTTTACCATCTTTAGGACCAAGGATGTTGTTGGAACCAAGCATAAGAATTTCTGCTTCTGCACGAGCTTCTTCCGATAAAGGGACGTGAACCGCCATTTGGTCACCGTCAAAGTCAGCGTTAAAAGCAGGCGTTACAAGCGGGTGAAGACGAATGGCACGACCATCAACCAGTTTAGGGAAGAACGCTTGAATCCCAAGTCTGTGTAGTGTAGGAGCACGGTTCAACAAGACGGGGTGATGTTCAATCACACGCTCAACGATGTCCCATGCACGAGCATCTTGACGATCAATCAGCTTTTCAGCTGTTTTAGGGTTGTTGGCGATACCATCAGCCACGATTTGATTAATGACGAACGGTTTAAAGAGTTGAATTGCCATTTCACGAGGTAAACCACATTCAAACATCTTAAGATCTGGTCCAACCGCAATAACAGAACGACCAGAGAAGTCAACACGTTTACCAAGTAAGTTTTGACGGAATCGACCTTGTTTCCCTTTAAGTGAGTGAGACAATGATTTCAATGCACGTCCACCAGCCCCAGTAATCGGTTTAGCACGACGTCCATTGTCAATGAGTGCATCCACTGCTTCTTGAAGCATACGCTTTTCGTTTTGAACGATAATCGCAGGCGTTCCAAGATCTAAGAGTTTACGAAGACGATTGTTACGTGTAATAACACGACGATAAAGATCGTTTAAATCACTGGAGGCAAAACGTCCACCATCCAATTGAAGCATTGGTCTTAAATCAGGTGGAATGACAGGAAGCACATCCAAGACCATCCATGAAGGTTCATTATCAGAGTGTATGAACGCATCGACCGTCTCAAGACGTTTGATGAGTTTCTTACGTTTCTCATTCACTGCGCCTTCTAAATCTTTAATGATCTTGGCATGTTCTGAAGTTAAATCAAGTTGAGTAAGCAAGGTTTTAACCGCTTCAGCTCCACTTTGTGCTACGAAACTACCACGACCATACTGTTCGTTGTATTCACGTAGTTCTTTCTCAGAAATGATTTGTTTGTAATCAAGGTTAGTCCCTTTAGGATCAGTGACAACCCATGATACGAAGTAAACCACTTCTTCAAGTTGTTTTGGAGGAATGTTAAGCAGTAAACTCATGCGTGATGGAATACCACGTAAGTACCAAATGTGTGCCACTGGTGCAGCAAGTTCAATGCTACCCATACGTTCACGACGAACGTTGGATTTAGTGACTTCTACACCACACTTGTCACAAATAACACCTTTGTATCTTACTTTTTTATATTTACCACAATGACATTCCCAGTCCTTGGATGGACCGAAAATACGTTCACAGAATAAACCATCTGGTTCAGGTTTTTGTGAACGATAGTTAATCGTTTCAGGTTTGGTTACAATACCATACGACCAATCACGGATACGTTCTGGTGATGCTAATCCAATTTGAATCGAGGCAAAATGATTGACTGACATACTGAGCCTCCTTTGTTAGTTATCCAATTCATCATCGATATCTACATCTACAGCAGGCGCAGGAATTTCATCCTCATCCACGCTGTAAAGTGTTTCGATTTCACTGCGAGCTTCAATATCGGCAAGCACTTCAACTTCTTCCGCATTCATCTTCTTCAGATCAATTTCTCCACCTGCTTCACCCAAGAGTTTCACATCAATCGCAAGTGCTTGAAGCTCATGCGTTAATACTCTGAAGGATTCAGGAATGGATGCTTCTGGAATGTCTTTACCTTTAATGATGGCTTCATACGTCTTCGTTCGACCTAAGATATCATCCGATTTAATCGTTAAGATTTCTTGTAAAGCACGGGATGCACCATAAGCTTCAAGTGCCCATACTTCCATCTCACCAAAACGTTGTCCCCCATTTTGAGCCTTACCACCCAACGGTTGTTGAGTCACTAAGGAATAAGGTCCTGTTGCACGAGCATGCAGTTTATCATCAACCATGTGAGCCAACTTAATCATGTACATGACTCCCACAGAGATACGCTCATCAAAGGCTTCACCAGTACGACCATCGTATAAAATCGTCTTACCATCATCAGCCATTTGTGCTTCAGCCATGATTGCTTTAAGTTCATCGTTATTGATGCCATCAAAGACTGGCGTAGCAAATTTCACACCCAATTTTTTAGCAGCCATACCCAAATGAATTTCAAGCACTTGCCCAATGTTCATACGAGATGGTACCCCAAATGGGTTCAACATAATATCAATCGCAGTTCCATCTGGAAGGAATGGCATATCTTCAACCGGTAGAATCTTAGAGATAACCCCTTTATTCCCGTGGCGACCCGCCATTTTATCCCCTTCAGAGATCTTACGTTTTTGAACAATCAAGACCTTAACAATCTCATTCACTCCTGGAGGTAAATCATGCCCGTCTTTACGAGTGAATCGCTTCACATCTTGGACAATCCCATTCCCACCATGAGGAACTTTTAAGGAATTATCACGCACTTCACGTGATTTTTCACCAAAGATAGCTAAAAGTAATTTTTCTTCTGGAGTGATTTCAGATTGACCCTTAGGAGTCACTTTACCCACTAAGACATCCCCTTCTTTCACTTCAGAACCAATCATGACAATCCCCTCAGCAGTGAGGTGACGGCATGCATTTTCTGAGACGTTAGGAATATCACGTGTGATTTCCTCAGGTCCTAGTTTAGTATCACGAATTTCAATGTCGTATTCTTCAATATGAATTGAAGTATACACATCTTCTTTCACTAAGCGCTCACTCATGATGACCGCATCTTCATAGTTATAACCATACCACGTCATGAAGGCAATCGTGACGTTTTGACCTAAAGCCAACTCACCATTTTGCATTGCAGGACCATCCGCAAGGATTTCTCCCTTAACAACACGATCCCCTTTCACCACAATTGGTTTTTGGTTAATCGAAGTTCCTTGGTTGGAACGACGGAATTTCTGTAAGGTATGAACGACATCCCCTTCATCACTGCTGATAATAATTTTTTTACCATCAACATAGGAAACAACCCCTTCAACTTTCGAAGTAAGCGCACTTCCTGAGTCTTTCGCAACACGATATTCAATTCCTGTTCCCACAAATGGAGAATCAGGCTTGATTAAAGGAATCGCTTGACGTTGCATGTTGGCACCCATAAGGGCACGAGAAGCATCATCGTTTTCTAAGAATGGAATCGCCGCAGTCGCGACAGAAACAATTTGCTTAGGAGAGACGTCCGCAAGTTCAACCATTTCTTTAGGCATGATGACGTTTTCACCTTTATGACGAACCACAACACGATCATTGACTAAACGACGATTAACAACCTCGTTCGCTTGCGCAATAACATAATCGTATTCATCATCTGAGGATAGATACACCACTTCATCAGAAACAGTGAAATCAGGATTGACTTTACGATATGGCGTTTGAATAAATCCATATTCATTCACACGACCATATGTCGTTAAATTTGAGATTAGACCAATGTTTGGTCCTTCTGGAGTTTCAATTGGACAAATACGACCATAGTGAGAGGAATGAACGTCACGCACCTCATATCCTGCACGCTCACGCGTTAGACCACCAGGTCCTAAAGCAGAAATACGACGTTTGTTGGTTAACTCCGCCAATGGATTGGTTTGATCCATGAATTGAGACAATTGAGAAGATGAGAAGAATTCTTTAATCGAAGCGGTTAATGGTCGAATGTTGGTAAGGTTTTTAGGTGTTAACGCTGCAACCTCAGTGATCGACATTCTTTCTTTAACCACACGCTCCATACGAGACAACCCAATACGGAATTGGTTTTGAATCAGTTCACCTACAGTACGAATACGACGGTTACCTAATTGGTCAATGTCATCAACATCTCCAACCCCATCAAACATATTAAAGAGGTAAGAGAAGGAAACAATCATGTCAGAAACCGTGACGGTCTTCGCATGAGAAAGTGGATCAATACCACAAATCTTCACTTCATGGTCAGAATCTTCCACTAATACACGAAGTTCTTGAACCCCAGCACCGACAAGATACACTTTAATATCACGGCCTTCTAAGGCAAGTTTCAATAAAGCTTCAGTATGTTTTGTGGAAAGAGGAGCAATTTTTTCCTTAGATTCAGAAAGGAATGAATACGGCTTCACAACCAATTTATCATCCACACTGAAGTCTACACCATCCACTAGGATACGGTTAAGGACAAATAAACGTTGTCCATAGTTGAGTACTGAGCGTAAGTTGTTAGCATCCACAGACACTTCATTGGCAATTAAACCACCTAAGACTTGAATGGAGTCTAAGGAAGCAACAGCCGCAATGTCATGATCTGTTAAGACCGTTCCACGTTCAATAATTTCTCCTGTAGGTAGAATGATATCACTCGCTACAACACGACGTCTTAACGCTAAGTTAAGACTTGGAGATACGCTAACCGTATCAGGATGTGAGAATAAATGATTGAGTGGGAAAGCACTCATGTAGTGACCGGCACTTAAAACTTCACGCAATTGATTACGAACTTGACGTGTAACACGGGTTCCTTTTTCAATAACAACTTCACCTTGATGATCCACCACATCTTGATTCAGCACATGGCCTTCAGCACGATTCGCAGCTGCTAATTTTTTATTCAGTTTATATCGACCCGCTTTGGTTAAGTCATAACGACGATAGTCAAAGAATTTCGCATTGAGTAAATTGATTGCACCATCTAAGGTAGCAACTTCATCAGAACGTTGATTTTCATACAAAGACAACATCGCTTCTTGCGTTGTTTTGACTTTATCACTTACCAAGGTGTTTGCGATTTCTTCGTAATGACCAAAATAAGCAGAGTAAAGTAAGATATATTGATTTAAGAATTCACGTTGTTCAGAAAGAACTTCTAAATCCTCGTGAACAGGTAAATTTAAAGAACGTAAAAACTGTTTGAAACCTTGCGTTTCAAGTCCATCTTCACCTTTTTCTAAATCTAAGGATAATCCAATGGCTTTTAATAGAATAGTGGAAAGGATCTTACGTTTGCGATCCACTCGCATGTTAACAATTCGTCCTAATGCTTGTTTACGAGCATCAGTTAAAAATTCTAACCACGTCCCACGTGATGGGATGACTTCAGCCATGAAGATTTCCTTGTTAGTTTTATCTTCAGTGGTAAGCTCATAGTATGCACCAGGAGAGCGAACAATTTGAGATACAATGACACGCTCAGCACCATTCACAATGAAGGTCCCTGCTTCAGTCATAAGAGGGAAATCTCCTAAGAAGATTTCTTCCACTTTCTCAATAAGTTCTTTGGTTTGTGAATCCAAAATAGTTAACTTCATTTTCGCACGTAAAGGAGCGGCATAGTTTGCCTCTCTGATTTTACATTCTAGAACGTCATATTTAGGTTTTTCAAACCAATAATCAAGGAACTCAAGCTTAATGTTTTTATTGTAGTTTTCGATTGGATAAATCTCATCAAAAACCTCTTTAATTCCTGTTTGTTTAAACCAATCAAATGAATCGGTTTGGATTTCTACTAGATTGGGTAAATCGTGTTCTCCCGAGACTTTTGAATAATCTCGACGTTGTGCTTTACTACCAAATTTTGTCAGGCGATATGACTGTTTAATACTCATGCAAGCCTTCCTTTCCCAAAGCAACCAAAATCGTAAAAGGGTATGAATCCCCTATTATAAATTTTGATTAAGCAATTTATTATTCTAACAAAAAACAAGTGATAAGTCAATGTGAAGAG